>NZ_JBEOOX010000005.1:0-259742 GCF_040309565.1 Psychrobacter sp. 16-MNA-CIBAN-0192 | reverse complement strand
GATGTCAGATTGAGTAGTCATTGCTTATTCTCCGGTTAGTGGATTATAAGCAGTTACACACTTTTTAGGATAGGCTCGCTGGTATAGCACACTTTTGCCAGATGCCGTACGGGCAATTGTTTTTGGCGGATGCTGCTTATCTGTCCACCATTATAACTGCTGTCGTACGGTGTAGGCTCAACCAAAGTATTCACGATGAAGGCTACTCTATTAATTTTAATACATACCTTCGTTTTCCCCTTAGTTTTTGACAAGATATTTACTTTTCATTATCCCTGCAACACAGTAGATACCTCATAGTACCTATAACTGCGTGACTACTAAATTTATTATAGTCAATAATATATTTAATCCTATAAAATTACTTTATAGATACACAATGTAAAGATTGTTTCTACTCTTAATTACCTAGAGCGCCTCTCATTTCAACTTTGTACTCTCTAACAGTCTGTTTTTATAAATAACGAGCCTGAACTCTACTTTCTCTGCACTCTCATACACTTTTATCAAATACCTCATTCTATCTGAGGTTATTCATTATTATTTCTTTTTGTAACAAAAATAATAAATCCTGACCAATTAGTCAGTTTCCTATTAATATCATATACTTAGCTTTCTTACTTGGCGGATACGAATAAAAACAGCTTTATTTAATCAAAAATTTTAGTTGTCAGATGTTACAAAATATGATTAACTGTTTTAAATATTAAACAAACGTTCTAAAGCGTTGCTTTAGGTTGTTTATTGTAAGCTATCTTACTGCCGTTATATCTTATTATCGTTTATGAATAATTATAACGGTAGCTAGAAAAAATATTCCACTTTATCTTAATCATTTTTATCTCTCCTCAGGTGGTGCTGGTGCACTTTAACAGGATGTTAAGACCAGTTTCGATATCAACAACCTACCCATGCCTATGAGGACATCACGACTGTACATAAGGGAGTAATACTGTGCGTTTTGATTCATCTACCCAATTATCGCAATCAACTTTTATCAAGCCTTTGGCCGCTGTTGCTGTCGCTATTATCGCGCTAGGCACTGTGAGCACTGCAGCACAAGCTAAAACCCTATTTAAAGACACCAGCATTACCGCACTTCATGGCACCAATTTTAAAATGGTACCTAATAACGAAAACTCATCTCTTTCAACCGTAACACTTGAGCATGCCTCTACCCACGACTGGGGCGGTATCTTTATGTTTGTTGACCGTCATCAAGGTGATGATTATGACCTTACAGATGGTCAAGGCAATGTTATCGGTAGTAAAGAATACAAAGAGACCTTTGGTAAAATATCACCGAAATTTAAAGTAGCTACATTTAAAGACAGCCTTGTTAAGCAAGTTAACCTTGCGGGTGTTTATGAGTTTAGTTCAAACAGTAAAGGTTTTGGGCAAGATAACTACTGGGCAGGTGTTGGGGTTGATTTAAACCTACCTGTTCCTGGAATGAAGTATGCCTCTGCAACTTTGTATCATGCATTTAATGAAACCAAACCTGATGACCAAAAAATCACGCTTACCTCAGCTTGGGAACGTGATAATTTATTAATTGATGGCTATGTAGACTTTTCCTTTAATAACGATGATATTGAGAATAACATTCACTTTAATCCACAGATTAAATACAATATACAGCCTATGCTAGGTATTGACAACCGCTTAGAAGTGGGTGTCGAATACGATTACTGGAAAAATAAGTTTGGTATTGATGGTGTTAACCAAAATGCAGTTGCTGCATTGGTTAAATATCATTTCTAATTAAATTGCTTTTAATAATTTAATAATATGTGAGTCCTGTTCGATAATTCATTTGAACAGGACTTTTTATTTGGAAATATAAACTTCATTATTATTTCAGATTTTTATTCTTATACTATTGACAGTAAATATAAAACGCGTATAATCTTGCATCATCAACTAGCAATACCCAGTTGGTAATTAGCGGGAATAGCTCAGTGGTAGAGCATAACCTTGCCAAGGTTGGGGTCGAGAGTTCGAATCTCTTTTCCCGCTCCAAATATTAAGAAAGCCTCACTTCACAGTGAGGCTTTTTTTTGTCTAATTTTCGGGGGTTGTAGAGAAATTCTCGAGATATATTTTTGAATATAGTTAAGCTTATCTACTCAGTCAAAAAGCTCATTTTCGGTGCGGTGCCCATTTGGTGCCCAAACCGTGCCCTGCCATAAAACTGCGTATACGTATTTGACCACAACCTAGCCTTTTTTAGTCAAAAAGTCATCATGACACCTGACCTCGTGAATTTGGCACTATGCTGATTTTTGAACCCAACCTCAATTCAGCAAAAATTAATTAAAATTACAAGATTAAAATACATTTCATTCCTTTAAAAAATTGTGGCATCCGTATTTATAATAATAATACCTAAAATTAATCTTTGTCTTAAAAGAGACCCCAACTTATTATTCGAAGCAAATCTCTACAAGTAAGTGCTTTCGCTACACTAGCTTTATATTAGGTAGCAGCTCCATATCAGAGACTATTCTCAATAGTCTCTTTATCTCTCGTCTGAAGAATCCTGTTCAGAAATTTCATCTGGAACATACTTCAAAATATCCCCTGGCGTTACCTTTAATACTTCGCACAACTTGCTTAGAGTATCAAATTCTATGCGAGTAGTTTCGTCGTTATAAATTCTATGCAATGTTGATTTACTAATATCTGTCGTTCTAACTAAGTCTGCTACTCGCAACCTTCTTTCTGCTAAAAGAACTGGTAAGTTACACAAAATCACAATAAATTCCTTATTGGTAAGTAAAAAGTACTTGCCAATGACTACTTTTCTGTTAATATAGCGATTTTATTATTTCTCTTTCAAGTTAATATCTATAAATTTCAAATAAGCTAGACTTCACAGCTGAAAAACCTCATCAAGCTGACAGCATAAACGGAGCGCGCTAAAAGCCGCTAGGCTTGAAGTTTTAGGATTTTCAGCTAATGGCAACCCTGTCATACTGATTTCAAGCTCGCCAAATATGCCTTTAGCAGTGATATGATGCACATTGTGTTCAAGCGCTGGATCAACAATCAGCGCCACCTTTGTATCGTCCAGCCCTACTCCGGCTAAAGCAACGGTTGCAGCGACATTAGAGTTAGCCGAAAACAGCGCGGCTGCTTCCCGCGCACTTCCTGTAAAAAAAGTATAGGCGCTTTCTAAGCGCTCATAGTCGATTAATTCATCTGCATAACTGCCTTTCCAGCTGTCTGGGTTCTTTCTACCTTGGTATGTAACCTCGTCCAATCCTGCCAAACTTGCGGCATGAATAGCATCGATGCCAGCGATAGCACCTGCCAAAATATGTATTTTTACGCCCTTTTTTGTTGCCGCATCTTGTAGTGATAGAACAAATTTTTCATCAGTAAATGCACCGACAGAAATAACGCCCAGAGGAATACCTTTATTTACAATTTGAATAGCGTGTGCTTTGAGCCCATGTTGCCCCGCCATTTCAATAGCCAAATCTGGAGTCTCTGACAATTCGCTCACCGAAGTAATCACCTCTACGGACTCTCCTACTTCTGCTTTTATCTCATCTGCACTTCTGGGACTTGCGATAATGGCTGAGAGCACGATATTACTAGGAAGCATCTCGTGCACTTTTCTCGCCATTGCTCCATAACCGACAAACATAACGCGTTTCATAACCTTCCTTATCTCTTATTTTCTTTGCATTAGCAAAATTCTGAATAAAACCATTCTTTAATAATGAATAAAGTATGTAACATATTCTGTATGAATGCAAAAATGTCGCTCAAAAGTCGATTTTTTTATTGCCACTGTAAGGCTGTAGCTTTGAGCTTAATAGTAACCCTTTTATTTCCAATTTATAAAAATCCTTGTTCAGCTGCTCTGATGCATTACGAAACTTCAAATATTTATTAATACTAAGTTTTATACATAGTTTTACTTAAAGTTATTACTCAGCAAGTAAGTCAACTCTAATATTGAGTTTATAGTCATTCTGATTTATGCTTTGAATCCTTAAGATATTTTTGTAGTACAACCAAATAACTGGACAATTTTATGTTTGAACGTATTGATTATTATGCTGGCGATCCAATTTTAGGTTTAATGGATAAATTTTTGGCGGATTCTAATCCTAATAAGGTCAATTTAGGCATTGGTATTTATTATGATGCCACTGGAAAAATGCCGGTACTTGACTGTGTGAAAACTGCCGAGCAGCGTATTGTTGACGCTAGTGCGCCTCGCCCTTATTTACCAATGGCAGGATTGCCGGGACATCGTCAGGCGTGTCAGGATTTATTATTTGGTAAAAATGCGCAAGCCGTTCAAGAAAATCGTGTTGCTACCATTGCAACCATTGGTGGTTCTGGCGCCTTAAAAGTTGGCGCTGAGTTTATCAATAAATGGTTTCCGCAGTCTAAGTGTTATGTCAGCGACCCAACTTGGGGCAATCATATTGCCCTTTTTGCTGGCAGTGACGTCGAAGTGGGAACTTATCCTTATTACGATAGCGCCACTAACAGTGTGAAGTTTGACGAAATGCTCAGCTTCTTTAGCACGTTAAATAAAAATGACGTGGTATTACTGCATCCCTGTTGCCACAATCCAACCGGTATGGATTTGACCCAAGACCAGTGGGATACCGTCCTAGAACTTATTCAACAGCATGAACTTATACCGTTTATGGATATTGCTTACCAAGGTTTTGGTGAAGATCTTGATAGCGATGCTTATGCGATTCGTAAAGCGGTTGATATGGGCTTGCCGGTATTCGTCAGCAATTCATTCTCTAAAAACTTATCCTTATATGGCGAGCGCGTTGGTGGTTTATCGATTGTTTGCCCAACACCTGATGAAGCGGTACGCGTATTTGGTCAATTAAACTTTCTCGTACGTTCTATCTACTCAAGCCCACCTTCTCATGGCGGCTATGTGGTCGATATTGTGATGAACGATGACGCTTTGCACCAACAATGGGTTGGCGAGGTTTATGATATGCGTGACCGTATTAAAGCCATGCGTCTAGCCCTTAAATCAGTATTAGAAGCCAAGTTACCTGAGCGCAATTTTGATTATATTACTCGTCAAAATGGTATGTTTAGCTTCACTGGATTAACGCCTGAACAAGTGGCACGCTTACAAAGTGAATTTGGTATTTATATGATATCCAACTCACGTATGTGCGTGGCGGGCTTAAATGCCAGCAATATTGATTATGTTGCCAATGCGATGGTTGAAGTGCTAAAGGGTTAATCCTTTATTGATTCTGCTAAGAACGCTTGTTTATATTGACGCCTATTATTTTTAATGGGCGTTCTCCATTTGACAACAAAAAGCCTTTTACTATAGAGCCTTAAATGAATATCTTAATCGCACCAGACTCGTTTAAAGAAAGCCTAGCCGCTATTGATGTTTGTCGCGCTATCCAATCAGGGTTCAGTCAGGTTTTTCCAGATGCTGACTATACATTGTTGCCAATGGCAGATGGTGGAGAAGGTACGTCTGAAGTATTGTCTTATGCGCTTGGTGGTGACTGGCAAAGCGTAGTGGTAAATGATCCTCTCATGCGCCCAATTACCGCACGCTATTTGTTATTGGATAATGGCACTGCCGTTATCGAAATTGCGGAAGCTTGTGGTCTGCATCTATTGACGATAGAGGAGAGAAATCCGCTAGTAACCAGTAGTTTTGGTGTTGGTGAGCTTATCAATGATGCGTTAAATAAAGGGGCAAAACGCATTATTATCGGTCTCGGTGGTAGTGCAACCAATGATGCTGGTGCAGGTATGTTGGCAGCTTTAGGACTGCATCTTTATGACGTTAAAGATAACGTATTAGCCCAAGGCGGTGGTCAACTTGATAACTTGCAGCGAATAGACGACTCAATGTTTAACCCAAATATTGCAACAACAACGTTTGAAGTTGCTTGCGATGTGACCAATCCTTTATGCGGCGCATTGGGAGCAAGTGCTATTTTTGCACCACAAAAAGGGGCTAATCCTGTACAAGCCACTCAACTGGATAAATCGTTAAATCATTTTGCAACGGTATGCCAGCAACACGGTTATGCCGATAATAAAAATATCGCCGGAGCTGGAGCTGCTGGCGGTCTTGGGTTTGCATTAATGACGTTTTGCAATGCAACACTGCAATCAGGTTTTGATACGGTGGCACAAGCGGTAAATTTATCGGAGCATATTGCTAACGCTGACCTTGTGATAACTGGTGAAGGCAAGCTTGATGCGCAAACTTCCATGGGTAAAGTGGCTGGCGGTGTCAGTGAGCTTGCTCGCGCCCATCATAAACCTGTCATTGCGATTTGTGGTAGCGTCGATGGGCTAAGACCTGCTCAAACAACGCAATTCGATGTTGTTATGCCCAGTATCCAAAAGATAGATACCAGCGATAATGTGTTAAAGGGTGCTTATGATAATATTGAAACCACAGCCGTTAATATTGCGGCAGCTATTAAATTAGGACAAACGATGAGGACAGCATTCTAGTTCTTTAGCACAGTAGTAGGTCGATGGGGCAATCGGTAATACTCTACAGATCAGCTCGACCCCATAAAGGTATTTGTTGTTGTCAATGAATTAAATCATGATTTTAGTCAGCGTTTCGTCTCTGCTTGAGCGAAAAAAGACAGACCACTCTTAAAGTAATCTGTCCTTTAAACCACATTATAGTTGTCGTACAAATATAACTATCTACTAAATCATCTATCCTTTTTTACTCAAATCTTGCGGTCGTGTTTCCTTAATACCAGAAGCGCACACTTCAGCGATTTTATCAGAGGGCACATCACCAAAGTCTTTTACCATCCATTTTAACCAGCCAACAATGATAAGTATCATAATAAAGAGAATGGGAATACCAGTAATGATGGCACTGGTTTTAATCGTATCCAAGCTTGCTCCGATAAAAATCATCGTCAGTGGAACTAGGGCTAACATCACGCACCAGAACAGTCGATGTATTGGATGCGGCTCTTCATTTCCTTGTAATTTTGGCGTTGCTGTAGAAGCCATGGTAAAGGCAGCACCATCTAACGTCGTGGCAAGGAACAAGACAGATATTGCACAGAACAAAATCATGAAAGCGCTGCTGAATGGCAATGTTTGTAACACTGCAATGATAGCATTGTTGTCTTGACCCGCGCCCAACATTCCAACTACGTCGACCAGTCCTGTTAAATGCCGATCAATGGTTAGACTACCAATAATACCAAAGAACAAGAAACAGCCTGCACTACCACTAATTAATGTATTGATAACGACTGAGCGCAGCGTTCGACCTTTTGATACTTTAGCAATGAAAATACCGGTGAAAGGCGCATAAGTAATCCAGTATAACCAATAAAATATTGTCCATGACTGCGGGAATCCGCTTTTACCAATAGGATCAGTAAATAAACTCATTTGCACGAAGTTCTGCAGCATTAAGCCCAAAGAGTTGGTCGTATTAGCGATAATAAAATTCGTTGGTCCTAAAACCAAAACTCCAACGCAGAGCAGTAACGCCAGTTTTGTCGTAAAATCTGCTAAATTTGACATGCCTTTTTGTAAGCCGATATAAGAACTTAGCGAATAAACGACGGAAATGATGAGAATCAACACGATATTCATCGTAAATGAGGGTTCAATGCCCAATACCGTACTTAAGACATTATTAACCAGTGGCACAGAAACGCCTAGGGTAATACTTAACGCGCCAAAACAGATAAAGATAAAAATGACATCAATAATACGCCCTAGTACGCCACTTTGCTTAATACCCGTAATCGCGCTAACGATGGCGCTAAGACTCAGCCCTGCATTTTTGCGTACATATAAGTGATAGCAAATAGGAAGTGCAACTAGCGCGTATAACGTCCATGCGCTAAAGCCCCAATGAAACATATTGTAAGGCAATGACATCTCATACGCTTTTTGCGAGTTTGCCTCAATGCCAAGTCCGGGGGTTTCGATATAATAAGCCCATTCAATAAACGCCCAATAGACAGTGGCTGAGCCCAGTCCACAGGCAATCATCATTGAAATCCATTTAAAGTTGGAGTATTCCGGTGCCTCTTCCCCAAAGCGAATGTTGCCATATTTGCTGGTTGCTACGAAAGCAAGCAGTAACACACCGAGGAAAGTGAATAACAGTACTCCTGAGCCAAACCACTCTGTCATTTTTCCAAAGATAGCACCTGCAACCACTTGTGATTGCTCTGGCTGAAGATATAAAGCCCCAACCACGATAACCACCAGCGCAATACTGACAGAAATTAATAGTTTATCTACTTGTCTACTCATGACGATTCCCAATTCCATTTTGGTTTTAAATCTATAAATCCGTTAACGACTTTAGATTTTATATAACTCCATTACCGCTTCATCGAGTTCTACCCCAAGTCCAATGGTATCCGGCACCCTTACATAACCCTCTTCTAATGGCAGTAAATTCTTAACCAGTTTGGTAAACAACGGACTCTCGCTTTGTGAGTATTCAATCAAGTCGCCATACTTGGTAGCCGCTAGGAATTGCACGGTAGCCGCCAATAAAATTCCCGTACTAAAACCATGAGGAATCATTTTGACGCCATTCATCTCAGCAATATTATTGATAATACGCATCTCACTAATACCCCCACAGCGGGTAATATCGGGCTGAATAATATCGGGCTGTGCTTGCTTTATAAAATCCTCAAACTCATAGCGTGTCGTTAATGACTCGCCACCCGCAATTTTGGTGACCGCAAGTTTTGCCAGTTTGAGATAACCTTTCATATCATCAGCCAATACCGGTTCTTCAATCCAATTTAAATGGAATGGCTCTAATTTTTTGAACATATCAGCTGAATGGCTATAGGTGTTCCATTTAGAAGCCAAGTCAATTTGTAGCTCAAAGTCATCACCCAACTCTTCACGAACAGCTTTCACCAATTCATAGTCAGTAATGGGATCATCACCCATGATGCCGCCACCGAATTTCAGACTGGTAAAGCCTTTTTCTTTAAGTTTTCTAGCAATGACTCTGTTGTCGTCAGGGATATCTGCGGGTATAAAAGTGCCATAAGCACGAATTTTATCTCGATATTTACCACCCAATAAGGTATGAATAGGCACTTGGTGATATTGAGAGGAAATATCCCATAAGGCAATGTCAATGGCACTCATCGCATGAATGCCTGCGCCGCGTCTGCCTAAATAGTTAGAACCCCAATACATTTTGTCCCAAAGTTTTTGAATCTCTAAAGGATTTTCACCCAGTAACAGTGCCTTTAAACCAGAACAGTATAGGTTTGAGTTTGGGGCTTCGATGATGGCTTTGGCTACTAACGGCGAGGTGTCACTTTCACCAATCCCGACTAAGCCCGTATCGGTAATCACGCGCACAATGAGTGCATCTTCGCCCCATTCACAGGCTTGATCGAGTGCTGGAACTCTCAGGCTAATAACTTCTATGTCTACTATTTTCATCTTCAAACATCCTTTTAATGAATTTTCTTGAGTTAATACAGTATCTTGCGATTTTTGGTGGTTATCGGTATCAATAAAGAAGACCGTTTTACGCTGTCCAACCTGTCGTATCTAGAATAATTTTATAATTGCTCGTTTGTTCAATTAACGTCCAGTCCATCTCAATACCCAATCCATTGCCATCTGGCGCGTGTACATAGCCCTCTTTATCCGTTCTAATCGTCGTTAGTGCGCCAAACTCTAAAGGCTCAACGGGAACGGCTTGCTCAAAATAGGTGCTGTTGTTGTAGGCTAACATGAGATGCAGGTTGGCAGCTTGCGACAAGGTATAACCCCAAGATTGCAGCTCAACGGTCATCGAATTGGCTTCTGCAATACCCATAATTTTTTGAGTTTGAGTAATGCCACCAGCAAGCGTGGCATCGACACGGGCACTTGACCAACCGTTGTTTTGAATACCTTGCTCAATTTGATTAAGATGAAGTAAGGTATTTCCAGCGGCTAGGATAGGGATATCAACACGGGATTTTAGTTCTCTATAACCCTCTAAATCGGTGTCAGGTAGTGGCGCTTCAAACCAAAGATAATCATGCTTTTCTAAAATTCGCGCGGCTTTTAGCGCCTCTTCTCTGGTATAAGAGCTTTCTACGTCCATCATAAATTTAAGACCCGATTCCTTGAACGCCTCATGGATCGCTGCCACCAAAGCCATATCTTTTTCAAAAATGCACCAAGTGTGAAATTTAATAATTTTATAACCTTGATTTTTTAAATCTTGAACGTGCTTGATATAATCTTGAATAGTCGGTAAGAAAGGCGTACTTGCATAAGATAAAATTTTATGTCTAGCGCCACCAAGCATCTGGTACAGCGGCATTTTTGCGAACTTCGCCACCAAATCCCATAACGCAATATCTATCGGTGACAATGCTTGTGGTTTCATTTGCACGCAGCGACTTGCCATCAAAGAATAAATAGCTTCTCTGTGTAGCGCCGATTTACCAATCAGAAAGGGCAGCAAATGACGGATAGACTCTGCAAGGCTTTTATCAATGCCGCCTTCTGTCCAAGAAATTGCCGCGCCAAACCCTTCATAGCCATCAACTGTCCGAATTTTGACAATAGTATTGGTGATGACCAAGTCATCATAATGCGAGGAGGTTTTGTATTTGGCATCGGGTCCTGCAACGACAAATACGTCGATTTTGTCAATTTTAAGTGTCATAAATATCCTTATTTTTGAACTTTAAACGATAAAACAGCCATTACATTTAGCTACCAATGAGACTTTTAATCCAATAAATAAACGTCTGGAAGATTGGTATCAACGATATGAGCTCTTAATGCCTCGATAGCTTCATCGAGAGAATCCCCATTTACCAAAACATTTATCAATTCTTCATGCTCAACAAGCCATTTTTCCAACGTTCCAGATCTGCTGTTTTGATGTAAGAAATGCAGACGGATCCTATTGACAATACTTTCCCAAATATGCACGACGCTTTCTAATCCCGAAGACTTCACTATCAATCCATGTAGCTGAATATCCAACTCTATAAACGTCGATAAATCCTCATAAAAAATAGCTTTTCTCATCTCTTCTAAGATAGTTCTAAATTGTGTTTTCGTCTTTTCTCCCCAAACAGAAAAGCCTTTTTTTAGAGCAAAGGTTTCAATCTGAAGGCGCATTGGAATTAGAATTTCAAGGACTTCTTCTTGTGAGATAGTCGATACTCTCGTGTCTTTATAGGCTTCAGAAATCAACAAACCTTTTTGCTCTAACAGCAACATGGCTTCTCTTACCGAAGTTCTGCTAACGTCTAGGCTTTGCGAGACTTGAAGTTCAGTGATTTTCTCACCCTGCTGCAACTTGCCTTCAAAAATCATTTGTTTGATTTCTTCTGCGATTTGTCGTTTTAGCGAACTTTTGGAAAATTTACCAGACATACAAATCCATCCCTTGCTTAATTATTATTTTTTGACTTTGTCTAATTGTCGACAATCTATTTTTAGAAAATATACTAAGTAGGCCAATTAGTAAAGAATTTTCTTAAATTTATGGAAAGAATAACTTTGAGATTACAAAGTAGATGATAAAAATTAGAAAAGTATTTCTGACATATTGGGAGATTTTCCGGAATACATAACGAACATTAAATAGTAAAGTTAAAGGAAATCTGCTGTTGAAAAATCTATGTTAGAAATTTCAATTCGCTTCTTAAAAAGCAAAAAAACGGCACCTGTTAGATGCCGTCTTTCCTACACATGTTATTGATGAATGCTATATACCAATTTGCTTCACTATAAAATAAACAATCGTGTAGTAATAGCGCTTGAGTCAAAATCAAGCTGATAGATGCTGGACTAGCAATGACTACAAAGCATAAATAAATACAATAAGTGCCCAGCTCTTGACTGCCGTTTAGCTTTTCAAAATCCTCATCATTACGCAGACTCAACTTCGGCAGCTTCCCATTGCGTGGCACCATAAATGGCATAATTTTGTTGATTGTAACTTGCCCAAAGTGGATTGCCATAATCAAAATGCCACTATTCTGTGGGCAAATTAGTAAAGCCTACCCGCGTCATCACAGAATATAATAAGCGGCGATTATGGCAAGCAATATGCTCAGGTTGAGCTTCATAAAAATGCGTATGCGAGCGCTTGGTAGGCTCATCGAATTCTGAACCCATATCTAACCACTCACCCGTAGCTCGGTCAAAGAGCGTGATATCAACTGAACCACCAGTCAGATGCGGACTAATGAATCCGGCGCGCACCGGTGCAACAAACTGCGCGAGTAACTGCTGATGCTCGCTAGCATTTAACTGCGGATACAGTGCCCGAATAGTATCGCTAACTTCATCCTGAACCGCTTGTTGCACGTCTCGTGAGCGCCACCCGTCAAGCACCACAATACCTAAATGCTCAGGCAGTAAATCGGCAGCTTGTTGTAACCTCTCGATAACAGAACGTCTTGCCACACAAATATTAATAGCATGTGCCACATTATTAGCAAAATAAATAGGAAATTGTTTTAAGTTAGCTGTAGTCGGCACCACTTGTAATGGCTCATCAGATTCAACAATCGCAATACGTTCAAGTATCTCCCAGCTATGTTGAGCTTGCTTGGGTATTGGTTTTAATAACATGATATTCCTTATCATAATTAAAATATTAGAATTTAAAACGTTAGCTATTTATAAACATAGTTCACTCATAATGGTTAACTGACAGTTGGTAGCTTTTCTTGTTTTAGACCTATAGTTCTAAGGGTTCCCTTGGCGTCGACCTCTTTAATCACTAAAGACCATTCGTCATTAATACTCACCGTATCTCCTGAAACAGGCGCCGTATCTAAGCTTGAAACAATATATTCAGCTACGGTCTGTTGCCACATACTGGTATTCGTATTGTCCATTTTAGATTGTAATTTACCGACTAGAGATTCAGACTCCATAATACCGGTAAAGAACGGTAAATCTCCCAGCTTAACACTGGGAGATAACTGCCAATCGCCATAAAAGTCATCGATGGCTCTGCGATCTAACTTAGTATCATTGAAAATTTGCGCAATTTTACTGGCATGGTTGCCGCGCATGGCATACCAAACCGTATCGCCAAACTGTAGCTGGGTGTCTTCTTTAACCAAAATGAGTTTTTGGCGACGTACTAAGGCAAATAGGTTGATTTCATCAGAGCTGATATTGGTTGAGATGGTTTGTGGGTGCCGACCCGTAGCAAACGCGCCCGCCTTGACTTCAAACTCATAAAGCGTGATGCTAGTATTGTCAGTCACCCAAACCTCAACTTCCTCTTTTGGCTCATCATTAGCCGGAATACGGACTTTGAAAAAATCCGCCATAATAGGAATGGTCATCCCTTGCAATATAAGCGAGAGCACCACGACCCCAAATGCAATATCGAACAACATAAATGCGCCATCTACCGCTGATATTACGGGTAAAATTGCAAGAGTAATCGGCACGGCACCGCGCAGCCCGACCCATGAAATAAAGCCAATTTCGCGATCTTTAAATTTAAAAGGCTTCACACTGGTATATACAGCGATAGGTCGCGCCACCAAAATCATAAAGGCAGCAATAGCGACGGAATAATACCAAACGTTAATCACATTCGATGGTGTGACTAATAAGCCTAGTACCACAAAGAGCACCGCTTGCGATAGCCAAGCAAAGCTGTCCATCACCCGTAATACGTGCTCCGTCGAGCGCCCTTTACGGTTGCCAATCATCACGCCTGCTAAATACACCGCTAAAAATCCACTACCGCCAATTAAATTGGTGGCGGCAAAGACAGACAAGCCAGCTGACAATATCAAAATGGCATACATGCCCTCTGCCAGATGGATCTTTGGCAACAATCTGGACAATGAATAGCCAGCAAGTAAGCCCATACCCAGCCCAAAGCCAAGCTGTTGTAATAATAATCCTATAAAGCCAAAAACAGTCTGTCCAGCTGGATTCACATTGAGCGCAATCAATCCTGTGACCAATAAAATCGCTAAGGGATCGTTAGCGCCCGACTCCAACTCAAGCGTGGCTTGTACGCGGTCGTTCAATTTTACGCCGCCATTACGCAGTAGTGAAAATACGGCTGCCGCATCCGTTGAACCGACAATCGCCGCCATCAATAAGCCAATGCGCCAATCGACATCTAATAGCCAAGTGACAAAAACCCCTAGCACCAAGACGGTTGCTAATACTCCCCAAGTCGCCAAAACGATTGCAGGCTTTAGCCCGACCCGAAAAGACTGAATCGAGGTGCGCAAGCCCCCATCGAGCAAAATACAGGCGAGCGCTGCCTGCCCTACAAAATTTGCAATGCCGTATTGTGAAAATTCAATGCCTAAAATACCATCTTCACCCGCCAACATCCCAACGACCAAAAACAGCAACAACAAGGGTACGCCCAAACGGGCAGATAACGTACTTGCCATAATACTGGCGAAAATTAACAAAGCCCCTACGAGATATAAGATATTCAAAGTATCCATTTTTTTATAAACCCTATTTTTATAAACGCTATTTTTATAACTTTGTCACTCAATAACGCGTGCGGTAACCAAATGCCCAATTCCTATGGATTTTGACTATATTAAAGAACAACAGATAGGGTAATCTTTATGTCAATACTAACTAAACTGTAATGCCAAATGCGACGCCCTCCCTGACTTCCCATTCGCTATTTGAACCGCCTTATGAGGGCGACCGCTCTATTCTGCTGTTCGCGACGACCTCTATTAAAAAAGGCACTCCTTGAATAGTATATAGCGCCCCTGCTTTACTCAACCCCTTATTCAATAATAGCTGGATAAAAACCGTTGATTGCTAAACTAATTTTGATTTAACCTCTATCTTTGATGTTTCTTTGTGCTTATTAATATTGTAAATTCTAAACAATTATGTTGTAAATATATTTATGCTTAGGCTATTCTATAAGGTATCTCTAAAGGTAAGCTAACATCAAACCTTGTTAAAAAATTCATAAAAAAAGGGCAGGATAATAATTATCCTGCCCTTTTTCGCTATTTTATCGACTTATATTATCAATCTACATATTACTCAGCCGCGATGACCGTAACTTCAACCAACAATTCAGGACGAGCAAGCGCTGATTCGCCACAAGCACGGGCTGGTGGTGGCACGCCTTCAAACCATTTATCCCATACTTCATTCATCGCGGCATAATCCGACATGCTTTTTAACCAGACAGTGGCGAATAGCATTTTTGACTTATCGCTACCGGCGTCTTCGAGCAAGGCTGCAACTTTTTCTAAGCAAGTTAGCGTTTGGGCGGCGATATCATCCTCGGCATTGCCGGTTTGACCAGACAGATAAACAGTCTGATTATGAATGACAATTTTGCTCATACGTTGGTTGCTTTGCAGTTTTTGCATGGGGTTCATCCTTGTGTGTTTAATGACTATTTTAACTGATTGCGTCTAACTAATTGTTTGTAACGGATAGTGCTAACTTATATTTTTGAGGTGATATTTTAACATAATTATATTTATAAGTTATCACTCACTAGAACTATGCCTTAGAAAAACGCTGCGCATTGAATGGTTTAATATCAACCGTTAATGGTTTGTTATGAATCAGCTCTTCAACCAAGCGTCCGGTAATTGGACCTAAGGTAAAGCCTTGATGGCTGTGACCAAAGGCGAACCAGAGGTGATCATGCTTGCCAGCTGGACCAATGACCGGCTTCATATCTGGCATGCAGGGACGCGAACCCGCCCACGCTTCAGATTCGACCGCTTCATCAAGTGGCAATATCTTACGCGCTAATTTCAATACCGTGTTAAGCTGCCCAAAGTTTTTTGGTGCATC
The DNA here is from genome assembly GCF_040309565.1 of Psychrobacter sp. 16-MNA-CIBAN-0192. Taxonomy (NCBI): domain Bacteria; kingdom Pseudomonadati; phylum Pseudomonadota; class Gammaproteobacteria; order Moraxellales; family Moraxellaceae; genus Psychrobacter; species Psychrobacter sp. 16-MNA-CIBAN-0192. Next base: position 243,929 of record NZ_JBEOOX010000005.1, on the reverse strand, counting down.
CATAGTAGTCATTTCAGCACCGGTCGTGATACGGATACCTTGCTGCATTGGACCCATGACAAAGCCTTTGTCCATATCAAACATACTGTGCTTGATGGTATTTTTACCCGTGATTTTAAAATGCTGATGATAACCGCGCATGGGAAATAATGGCAAATCATAGCCTAATGGTTTGATTAACTCATTAGACCATGGACCAGCGGCAATCACTAAATCATCACTATAAAAAGTGCCGCTATCGGTAACAATTTTCCAGCCTTTACCATCAGTCTGATTTTCAGGCGTAATTTCTTTAACGTCACTCTCTTTGATATCGCCTTGCATTTCTTGAAAGCTTTTAGCATATGCTTTAACAAGGGCACTTGGGTTCGAGACTTGCCATGAATTTAACCAATGAATTGCACCGACAAAACCATCGAAGTTAGCATTCGGCTCGAGTTTTTTTAATTGCTCAATGGTCAACACTTCATGCTCAACACCTTGCTCACGGTCTTTGTCAGCAGCCGCTATAGCCGTTTTTAAGGTGTCTTCTGAGCGATGCAGTTGTAGCCAGCCGCTACGACTGATTAGGTCTTCAGCGTTTGAGGCGGTAATGAGCGTTTGATGCTCACTGGTGCAATGCTCAATTAACGTTTGCCATTCTGCCTCGATTTGCTTAACAGATGCAGGCGCAGAGTATCGCCAGTATTGCAACAGCGCTTGGTGATAACGCAAAATAGCAGGGATACGATAGCGAATATCCGTGCCTTGGTTGGGCAGCACTCTGACCATCTCAGATATTTGACGCGGAAAAGGATGGGTATGAATGGCTTCGCGCTGAATCAATCCAGCATTACCATAGGAAGTTTCTGATCCCGGTAATTTTTTATCCAGCAGTAATACTTTAGAGCCATTTTTTTGTAGATGCCAAGCGGTCGAGGTTCCAACCATGCCAGCACCAATTACTATCACGTCGTAGCGCATAACCTATCCTTTGGATAATGGAGATATAGGAGCTAAAAAAGTTTACTTACGCATGGTAACGCGATTGGGAAAAATATAAAACCTCTATAGAACGGATTTTTTTGTTAAAGGCTACTTTTATTTATGATTGCTATGAGAGAATAACGTGAGACGTCTCGTCTCTGTATAGTGAACCTTTCAAATATTTTTCTAATTTTTAAAAAAAGACAGTTTGGCTTTGGAGCGTGATGGTATGAATCCTATTTTTATAGGCTATGGATTTTTGATGTTGGCTATTATTTGTGAAATCATGGCAACGACATTATTGGTGAAGTCTGAGCAATTTACCCGCTTGATACCAACGCTTATGATGGCGGGATTATATATAGTCTCTTTCTACTTTTTATCCCAAACCCTTAAAACCATTCCTTTGGGCATTGCCTATGCGATTTGGGGCGGTATTGGTATTGTGTTGACGGCGATTATCGGCACGGTGATATTTAAACAAACGGTTGATGCCGGAGCCGTGGCTGGAATTGCTTTGATTGTCAGCGGGGTGATTGTGATTAATGTGTTTTCAAATACGGTTGGGCATTAATAACAGTAACTTATAAGACAGTTTATATTTTTAGCGTAGAGACGACTTTCTCGCTATAGGCAGCGCATCATTTCAATAACTGTATTATCTGAACCTAAATATAGTGTGCCATTGACAATTTTATAGTCAAATTTTCCGACATGTTTATTAGACAATTGATCATCCTCGCCCATCTCAAAAGCGATAGAGAGTGACTGACCTGAAATATGAGTGGGTGTATACTTGCTATAAGATATTGGATACTCATCATAGCTGTCTTCCCAATAGGAAACGCCCGTCAGTCGCTGTGCATCCACGTTGAAGTCAACAAAAAACGAGGTGTCTTGCTCACCACCATTGTCGCATAAATCTTTTAGTATCGTTTTATTAAGCTTTTGTTTAGTAGAGTGTATTCCTGCCCATTTACCGATGAATGCTCTGGGAATAGGCTTTACATTAGATATAGGGCTGGCATGGGTAAAACAGGTAGCAGATGATAATAGTAAGAATGCAGCTAGGCTTATCCGTGTACAACGATAAAAAGACATATAAATTCCTTTTAAAAATTAGTGCTTTATATTTATAGGGTACTTACAATTATTTAACTAATAGCAAATCTAGCTTTATACATTTCTTGCATATTTAAAAATACTCAACTGATTATAAGCCACAGGAGCAGACCATTCTGTTGCCAGCTGCGGCACTGGATTACCAGCTGCAATCATCTTAGCCGCAGTAATCCAGCCGGCATGACCGACTGCTAATATAGATGACGATTTAGATACCGTTAATAAGTCATTTTTCTCAGTATTATGGGTGCTTAACCAAGTAGCAACTCGTTCAAATAACTGTTGCAGACTTTCACCGTTATCAGGGGTAAAATCAGCAAAATTATCGCACCACGTATCGATGTCTTCTTTACTAATTTTTTCCCATGATTGCCCATCCCAAGCGCCAAAATTAATCTCAGTCAGTTCTGGCGCGACATGGCAAATAAAGCCGCGCTGGATTAATAATTGACCGACTTTAAATGAACGTTGTAAGGGGCTGACCCAAATGACTTTTGGCAATTGATAGACACGCACAAAGCGCTCAATGTGATGCGCCAAGCGTTTTAATTTTCGCCTATCGACACCCATGTCGGTATGCCCAAGACAAATACCAGCAGAAGCCAACGGCTTAGGATGTCGCCAGATATACAAAGTCGTCATTAATCAAACTACTCTTATAATAGTGTATTTAAATAGCTGACCTTTAAATAGCGTGTATTTAAATAAAAGGAATAGTTGCAGCAAGCCCGGCATAAATAGCCACTTCGCTCAACTGCTGGGTCGCACCCAATCCATCACCAGTATAGCCATACAAACGTCGGCGTAATAATCGGCGCATATAATCGGTAGCGATTAAGGCGAGCATTAAGGCAAGCATCCAGTGCCAAATGCCCAGTTGACGCATGGTATCAGGGAACATTATCAATACTAATACCCCACCTAGCACCAGCCAGCCACTGGCAATCACGGCTTGTAATGGCGTGAGCTGCTGAGCCATTGGCTTGGCTTTGGCGTGTTCAATCTCACCACCGTAAGGCAGCATGGCAATTAAGCTAATAGACAATAAGCGTGAGGCACTGTGCCCGATAATCAGCGCCACTAACGCGGTGGTCATTGGCATTGAGGCTAATAAAGTAATCTTAATTAATAATGCACTGACCAATCCTAACGTACCATAAGTGCCTAAACGCGAATCCTTCATAATCGTTAAGGTGCGCGCGCGGTTCAAACCGCCTCCCAGCCCGTCACAACTATCAGCAAGCCCATCTTCATGAAACGCGCCAGTCAGCTTAATACTAAATACTGTACTTAGCACTGCTGCCACCAATGGCGTAAATATCATACAGGTAAGCCAAAACACTAGGCTACAAAGTAAGCCAACCAGTAACCCAACCGCTGGGAAATGGCGGCTACTTTGGTGTAGCCATTGTGGTTGGTAATTGGTAAATTCAGGCACTGGTATGCGGGTTAAAAACTGAATCGCAACCAGTAGTAAACGATACTCATATTTTAACCCTTGCCATAGCCTTTGCCCTAACGAGTGAGGGTATGCCATTAGCTGTTTTGCTCACTGTTTTGCTCACTAATGCCAGCATCACTAAAGCTTGCCATCTCATTAATGATCGCACACGCAGACTGCAATAACGGATAAGCCAACGCCGCCCCACTACCTTCACCCAAGCGCATATGTAAGTGCAATAGTGGCGTTGCATGTAACAATTGCAACAGATGCTCATGACCTGGTTCCGCTGAATGATGCGCAAAAACCGCATACTGACGGACACCTGGCACCAAATGCTCAGCAACCAGTAAGGCAATAGTAGCAATAAAGCCATCTATTAATAAAATCTGGCGCTGACTTGCTGCTTGTATCAGTGCCCCAACCATCATAGCAATCTCAAGCCCGCCCAATGCGGCGAGCGCTGCAAATGGCGTTATGGCATCTGCATGGCGCGCCAAAACTTGCGTTAATATCTGCTCTTTACGTAGTAATCCGGCATCATCTAGACCCGTACCGCGACCAATACACTGACCAATCGGCAACTGCCCCAATCTTGCCAGTAGCAAGCTTGCCGCTGAGGTATTACCAATACCCATCTCCCCAACGATAAGTAAGTTACCATCCAGCTGCTTAGCGACTTCCATACCATTATTGAGCGCGCGCAAGCACTCTTCATCTGTCATGGCGACTTCTGTGAGCGCATCACGGCTGCCATGGCGCACTTTATAATTCAGTAATTGCGGATAATTTTTGAGATGAGGATTGCTTTCAAAATGAGCAGGGTCAAAGTCAGTAGCAACCCCAGCATCGACTACCTTTAATTCAATATTATGCTGACGCGCCAACACATTAATGGCTGCACCACCTTGTAAAAAATTCAGTACCATCTGCGCGGTAACAGCGCTAGGAAACGCTGATGTACCATGCACCGCCAAGCCATGATCAGCAGCAAAAACCCGAATCTGCGGCTTTGTAATCTGCGGCGCAGTCGTTCCTTGAATCAAACCAATTTGCAGCGCCAAGGTTTCTAGTCGTCCCAGTGCGCCCAATGGCTTGGTTTTTAAATCTATAATCTGCTGTAATTGCTGGCGTAATTCGCTATCTTCTATATTGGCGATTGCTGGTGCTATAAATGTACTCAAAAGGAAATATCCTAATATGGTTAATAAAGTGAGGGATAAACAATAACGGCAATATCAGCGGTATTATAGGCTGGTATTTTTTATTCAGCCGATATTTTTATCATTAAAAAATAGTATTTAACAATACTCTCGTTATTTTGCAATCATAATTGCTATTGCGCTAATGCCTCGTCAACCATGCTCAATACGGTTTCCGTCAAAGCAAATTGGCGAATATCATTAAGCATGGTCACATCAAAATTATGGACAAAGGCAAACGATAATTGCCGTGCAGGGTCACACCATGCTACCGAGCCGTTATAGCCCATATGCCCAAATGCTTTCGGTTGCTGATGTTGATGTTGATAGTTATTGTCATCTAAATTTCGAGATAATTGTACTAAACGATGATAACCCAAGCGCCAGTCCATATGAGTGGGCATGACCGCATCCATACCCGATACTTGCAGGGTAGATAATTTAGCAAACGTTACCGCATCAATCAGCGTTTTCCCTTGCCACGTGCCACCATTTGCCAGCATCGCATAAATCGTTGCTAAAGCTTGCGCTGATGCCACGCCATTGACCGCTGGCAAGACCGCTTGTAGTGTCTGCTTATCATAGTAATCAATGGGCACAGGGCTATTTGGCATCAATGCGGCTTTATAATTTTTTAAATTTAGCGCGCTATGATTAAAATACAAGCGACTAATCTGCGTGGTATTTAATGACGTATCAAGTGCCGCTATGTTTTGCTCAGCAGCATACTGTTGCCAGCGGGTATAAATGGGCAATGTGGTATAAGTCTGCAAAGTTGCTACCGAGTCCGCTTTTAATACGGGCTTATTACGTTTACTGCGCCGAATACTAGGGTTTGTATTAGCATCATTATTAACACTATCGCCAGCAGCTTCTAATAGCTCATTATCAAAATTCTTTACCAGCGTTGCCACCTGACCTACTTTTTCAGCGGGAACACCGAAATAACAGCTGTCTGCAATCCCAAGCGGCTCGGTTAAATAATGGCGCAATGCGTTAGCCAGCGTCATATGTGTCACAGACTCTATCAAGCCACCAAGTACCCAGCCATAGATTAATGCACTATAAGCACTGTCATAACGCTCGGCATTATCAGGTTTTGTGACTGGCATAGCGGCAACTTTTGCCACCATGTTATGCCAATCGAGCATAGTTTCAGTATCGATATCGATGCTAGTAATGGCAAATAGATTGGCTTGATGCGACAGTACCTCACGTAAGGTTATCTCAGCTTTGCCATTCGCGGCAAATGCTGTCCAATACTGTGCAATCGGTAACTCATAATCCAGCAGATTTTGTGATACTAAAACATGAATCAATGTTGCTAACACGCCTTTACCCGTAGAAAAATTCAGCGACAAGGTATCAGGCTGCCATGGCATATTCACTTGCGCCATGCCGACACTTGCCTGCGCAATACATTGCCCTGCTTGATAAACCATCAACGCACCACCAGCAGGTGCATCGTCTAATTGTAACTGGGACAATATTGTTTGCAAACGTGACTCAAGCGGATTATTGCGATGACTATTATTATTGTTATTGTGGTTTGTCATTGACTGCCTCGTGTTTGGTAAATAAATACATAACTGATATGAAAAAAACAGGCAACCTTATGGTCGCCTGTCGCTATCACTAAAATCGGTATCACTAAAAAAATCATTAAAAAATGTGCTTACCCATTTTATCTCTAACGTGGAACGAGCAGGCGATTATGCACTTCTTGCTCAAGGGTCGTCAAACCGTGACTACGACCACGTTCCATCGCCGTCTCTATTTTACGCCCACGTAGCCAGCCTGCGCGCAGGGCAATGGCTGCACCTGCACGGTTACCCGACTTACAATGCAAAGCTACTTTTTTACCATGATATTGACGTAATAAACCATCAAACGCCAGTATTTTTACCTGTTTCAAGTCATCAGCGCCGCTGATAGGTAGCTGCTCATATTCCATACCTGCCTTTGTGACCGCTGCCGCTTCGTCAAAGCTTAGCTCATCATTTGGCTGAAAATTAATGACAACATCAACACCTGCTGTTGCCAATGCGGCCACTTTTTCCTCATCAAGTGCACCGCAAACAATGGTTTGCTCTTCAGGACGAAAATAAGGATTTAAGACAGTGGCAAGATCAATACCGTTATCTGTCTCAACAATGTCATTACTAGTCTTTTGTTTGTTATCATTACTTTCACTATTGGTTACATCTTGGCTATTTTTAATCATAATCGTCATTCTAATAAGTGAGTATAAATAGTTAAGGCTACAGCTTAAGTTACTTATTATTGCTTAATAATTTAATCATACCAATCAAATGGGGTTTATCGTTCTTAGCGCTATACAAGCCAAAATGACAGCTATCCTCGATGCTCTCAAGCTTCGATACTGGTTCTGCAATCAGCTCAACCTCAGAAGGTAAAAAGATAGGCAGCTTAAAGGCAACATTAACGGTACAAGCATCGGGCAACTCGCCCATCAATCCCAAACATTTGGCTTTAGACCACATGCCATGCGCAATAGCTTTTGGAAAACCAAAGGCACGTGCAGATAACGGGTGCAAATGGATAAGATTAAAATCGCCTGAGACAAAGGCATAACGGCGACCGATATCTTCTGGCACCTCAAAGACATTATGCACACCTTTTTCATCAACCATTGGCTTGACAGTAACTGTGCGCGGTTTGCTCTTGTCACTACTGGTTTGTGCGGTTTTAGCACGTGCCAAGTAAGTTGATGTGCCTTCCCAAATGATATCGTCTTGCGACTTAACCGTGGTCACAAAGTCAAACTGCTGACCTTGTGTATGGTCACGCAAATTAGCAAAAGCCACTGACATATTGACAGTTTCGCGCTCGCCAATCGGGCGATACTGGGTCACACTGTTATCAACATGAACCAAGCCCAGCATAGTAAACGGGAAAGCTTCTTTCACCATCATATTCATCTGTAACGCTTGTGAGAGCACCGCAAAATAGGTAATCGGCACCTTACCATTATCTGCAAAGCCGCAAATCTTACGATAATCACTCAGATTACTTTCATCAATATGCAGATTATCTACAAAATAAGTGGCTTGCGGTAAGGCATCTTTATCGACTTTTGAGCTATCACCAATAGGCAATAAACTTTTGATAATATTGGCATAAGTAGTGTGCGCTTTGGGTAACGCATCAAAGTGTTTATCTGACATAGAGCTATCCTAAATAAGGCTGGCACGAGTTTTTGAGGTAGAGGCTGGCAGTTCTTTATTTTACAGTATTTTGTTAGCTATTTGCGACGCTGCTTTGTTAAAACAGGTTATTAATAATAGTAATTGAAACACAATGTTATAACATTAATTTTAACCAATACAGCAGTGAAATAAAGACAGCAATTATTGGTTACTAAAGTATATAGTTTTATCATAAAGAAGCTGCCCAAAGGCAGCTTCTTTATGATTTATATATGAGTCTTACTTTGCAACTAGCAGCGGCTGTTTAACCAAAATATAGCACTGATTCGGTAATTAAGCGCCAAGTAAGCTTTGACCACATACGCGCACTGTATTGCCATTTAGCCCGCCAGAAGCAGGAGATGCCAACCAAGCAATGGTTTCAGCAACATCAATCGGCAGACCGCCTTGGCTCATGGAATTCATACGGCGACCTGCTTCACGAATGGCAAACGGAATGGCTTCAGTCATTTGCGTTTCGATAAATCCTGGTGCAACGGCATTAATGATCATGCCATTATCATTATCCGCCAATTGCTTAGCAGTGGCATCCACAAGCCCAATCACGCCCGCTTTTGAAGTAGCATAATTGGTTTGCCCTAAATTACCTGCAATACCTGATATTGAAGAAACGCAAACGATACGCGCATCCGCTTTTAACACATAATGGTCGAACAAATAGCGATTTATTTTAGCAATACTGGCTAAATTAATATTGAGCACCATATCCCACTTTTGTTCATCCATATTTGCTAATGTCTTATCGCGTGTGACCCCTGCATTATGGATAACCGCATCTAAACCGCCACGTTTTTCAGCGGCATCAGCAATCTGCTTGCCAGCGTCTTCACTGGTGATATCGACCATTAATGTTGAACCACTAATTTCTCCGGCTACTTTTTGTAAATCCGCTTGCTGCTGTGGCACATCCAAACAAATCACATGCGCGCCTTCACGGGCTAACACGCGAGCAATTGCCTCACCAATACCGCGACTTGCGCCGGTGACCAGCATGGTTTTTCCGCCTAAAGGCTGTGCCCAATCAACTGCAACTTCTGCGCCTGCTTGTACGCGCACTACTTGACCTGACACATAAGCTGAACGGGCTGAAGTAAAAAAGCGTAATGTTGAATCTAGATTTTGCTCAGCGCCTGCGCTCACATAAATAAGCTGGGCGGTGATACCTCGTTTGAACTCTTTACCAACAGATTTTACAAAGCCTTCAAGCGCTCGCTGCGCTAAAGCTGCATCAATATCCGCTTCTTCTTCTGGCGGACGCCCAATAACAATGACGCGACCTGATTTTTCCACGCGGCGTGCCACCTGATGAAAGAATTCATATACCTGCTTTAAATCATCAACATTACGCACATTGCTGGCATCAAATAGCAAAACTTTAAATTTATCTTCAGTATTCGTATTGGCTTTGGCTTCAATACCCGCATCAGCAAGGGCATCTTTGACATTATCATCATTATTAATAAACACTTCTGCATGCAATTCAGACAAAATCCGTGCTACTGATGTCCCCACGCGTTTGTCCTCCCCAGTCGCTGAACCGATAAGCACACTACCCCGCACCAAAGGCTGACCGCTCTCAAAGCGATCTAGAGTAACCGGTAAAGGTAAACCTAGATTTTTTGCAACCTTTTTACCAATAGAGGACTGAACAAAATCACCATAACGGTCTGACATAAGAAAATCCTATTAATATGAGTAAAATAAAATATGATAGAAATAAATAGTTTTTAAACGGTTACTAAAATGTTATTAAGGCTATATGACGTAATGATTATAAGTTTCTAAAACATGCTGCATTAGATGAATTTGGTAAGTAAATGCTATGTTTAAAGCCCAGCTCAATACCACTTAAACGGCAATTAGTTGCTCATCTCTAAACACATTTAACTATACACGTCCAAACTTGCCCTGTCCAAAAATCTATAAAGTCCATATAAATGTGTATACCAGCAGTCTACGCCAACCTCTTTATGACTTATTGAAATGACACGACCATATGCTAGAATCGAAGATAGATATAGGTTATGGCTTTGATATATAGCGATAACTATATATTATCAAATATCAAAAAATCCGAGCGGTATAAATAAGACTGGTGAGTCTTATCAAACTTATTTAATATTTTTAGCTGTCGTGTAACCCAACCCTTTACGCAAATCAATACAGGAGTTAGCTGATTGCTAAAGACATACAATAATGTCCTACAAACGGCTTAGGATAAGCCCGCAACTTGCTATATATTGATACCACCTTTGATTCACAATTTGTCTTTTTATAGACTTTTTTAAGGATAATATAATGAGTAACGATAACAAAAATGCTAAAAGCCCAGTTGTAGATAGTGTTGTGGTAAAGACCAGCGATACTAGAGAGAGCCAAGACATTCTAAGCGCAACTACTAAACCGTCTAACGATGAGCAGCTCGATTCTTTTGCTGAGTTAAAAAAAGCCACCGATATCGTCGATGCAGATGGCAATCCAGTTACCAATCAAGAACAAAGCGAACAGGCACAGAAAAAAGCCAAAATTAAAGCTGACTTGCTAAGTGAAGCCAAGCAGGAAAGTGATATGGATGAGCTTGACGTCACTGAGAGCACGACTAAGAACGCCGATGCTACTAAAGATAAAGCGCCAAGTGATAAATCTGCAAGCAATATTAATAAAGAGGCTGCCAAAGCCAGTCCAGCTAAAAAATCAGCAAAAGTAAGTGCTGCCAAGACTGACAGCAAAGACAGCAAAGACAGCAAAGACAGCAAAGACAGCAAAGACAGCAAAGACAGCAAAGACAGCAAAGACAGCAAAAAAGAGGATAGCGCCCCTATTAAAGAAAGTGCAGCTACCGTTACCAATAACGAGAAGAAAACTGAAAAAACAACCAAATCTGACGAACCTAGTAAAGCTACTAAAGCAATCAGCAACAGTAAATCAGCAACCGGTCAGCATCGCGTCGCCATCTTAGGTGGTAACCGTATTCCTTTTGCTCGCTCAAATGGTGCATATGCGGACGCCAGCAACATTGACATGCTAACTGCTGCGTTAAATGGCTTAATTGAACGCTACAATCTACAAAATGAAAAAGTCGGTGAAGTTGTCGCTGGTGCGGTCATGAAGCTCAGCCGCGACATTAACTTGACTCGCGAAGCTGCGCTAAATACTGCGTTAGACCCACATACACCTACTTATGATATCTCGCAAGCTTGTGGTACTGGTCTACAAGCTACCTTTGCATCCGCTAATAAAATTGCACTTGGCATCATTGATTCTGCCATTACAGGCGGTGTGGATACCACATCCGATGCGCCTATTGCCATTGGTGATGGTTTACGCAAAGTAATGATTAAGCTGGGTGCGGCAAAGAACAACAAGCAACGTTTGCAAGCGCTTATGAGCCTAAACCCTACTGACTTAATCGATACCCCGCAAAATGGCGAGCCACGTACCGGTCTATCAATGGGTGACCATCAAGCCATTACTGCGCTTGAATGGAATATCAGTCGCGAAGACCAAGATGAGCTGGCGTTTAATAGCCATAAAAACCTAGCACGCGCGTATGATGAAGGCTTCTTTGATGACTTAATAACCCCTTATAAAGGCTTAACGCGCGACAATAACTTGCGTCCAGATTCCACTCTAGAAAAATTGGGCAAGCTCAAACCAGTATTTGGTAAGCACAACGCCAATCCAACCATGACCGCTGCCAACTCAACCCCACTTACTGATGGTGCTTCATGTGTGCTCTTAGGTAATGACGACTGGGCAGCCGCACATGGTCTTAAGCCATTGGCATATATTGTGCATCAAGAAACGGCAGCGATTGACTTTATTGGTAAGTCTGGTGATAAAGAAGGGCTGTTGATGGCACCTGCTTATGCCGTACCACGTATGCTGGCGCGCGCAGGCTTAAGCTTGCAGGATTTTGATTTTTATGAGATTCATGAAGCCTTTGCCTCACAAGTATTATCGACATTAGCGGCATGGGAAGATGAGAGTTTCTGTCAAGAGCGTTTGGGTCTTGATGCCCCATTAGGCGCAATTGATCGCAGCAAGCTCAACGTAAATGGCTCTTCACTAGCAGCAGGTCATCCGTTTGCTGCAACAGGTGCACGTATCTTAGCCACTGCTGCAAAAATGCTTGATCAAAAAGGCTCAGGTCGCGCACTGATTTCTATCTGTGCAGCTGGCGGTCAAGGCGTTACTTGTATCTTAGAAAAATAAAGCGCTACGTACAGCTTCTAATATCGTGACGATTGTAATAAAAACGCCCTTTAATCTTTGGATTAGAGGGCGTTTTTGTATTTGATAATAAACTTGTAGATAGATAGAAAACGGTTATCACGTATAAAGCTTAGCAATAGTATGAAACTTACATAGTATAAGTGGGTTGCTGCCCATCGACTTTTCCCGCCAATAAGCGCTCAATTTCACTTTTGATTTTTCGCCCCATATCATCCACACTCATTTGCACGGCAAAACCTGCTGGGCGATTGGCTTGGGCACGATGATTAATCCACACCACTTTTCCATTCATCGGCAATCGTTCACTAGAATTGGGCAAAGTAATGGCAATAAATACCTCATCACCAAGCTGTTGGACGCGGCTGGTCGGTACAAATAGGGCGCCATTTTCCACAAAAGGTAGATAGCTGGCATATAGGGTCGCGATATCTTCGATATGACAAGTGAGAATCCCACCACGTCCGGGCATTGCCATAATCAGCTCCTTACAAAGCAGGTGAAACAGAGGATGTAAGTTAAGAATAAATAAATTCGGTATTTTAAAGCGCTATAACTGAGCCAATTGCTGCATCAGCTTATCATAGGCATATTTTTCTTGCACATTTTGTTGTAATGCGACTTTTATCTGCTGCAAGCTGCCTGACAGTGCATCTAAAGCGTTGCTACTAGGCTGATTATTAGCAAGAGCAACTTTTAGCTCAATGTCTTTTTGTTGACTCTCAAACCCAACACCCAAACGCTGAATATCAAGCAGCATGGTTTCTGTCAGTTGGATAAATTCTTGAATGCTTAGCTGTGATTGCCAGTAATCACTTGCCGCAATACTACTGCGCTTGCCTTGCTTTAATGCTTGCCACGTGGTCAGCCACAACGCGCGCTTGCTATACCAGTCTGCCTGCGCTAACTCTATCGCCGCTAAAGGTGCCCCGTTTGCCATTTGCAACAATTGCTCAATTTGGCTAGGGCTTACGGCTTCACGATGAATAGTGCTACCCAGTGCATGAGTCACATAGTCGCGAGCAAGCGTAGGCTCAATAGATTGTAACGGTAGCTGCTGCACGCGACTTTTAATCGTTGGCAGCAGTTTGGCAGGACTATCACTGATTAAAAATAAATGAACTTGTGCTTGCGGCTCCTCTAATGTTTTAAGGAGCGCATTGGCAGCAGCAATGGTCATTTGCTCGGCGTGATCCAACACGCAAATACGCATGCCCTGACCGCCTTGATAAATAAACGGCTGTAAGGCACGAATATCATCTATCTTGGTTGTTAATGAAACTTTAACTGTTGTTTTTGACGCTTGATTAGAGCTTTTTGACGTACTTGCCGTCTTAGTTTTATTGCTACTTTTTAGCGCTTCATGGCTGTCATGAGTAGCGGCATTCATTGGCATACTTATAATTGGTAACACTTGTAGACTTGGATGCGTTCCTGACTTTAACCACTGGCAGCTTTCACAGTTGCCACATGCACTAAGTGGAGACTGTTCACGATTGCGGCACAACAACCACGCAACCAAACGCCACACAAACGCGCGCTTACCCATCCCCTGCATACCTGCAGCAAGCAAAGCATGAGGTAATGATTGCGCTGGTGCCAAAACGCGTGCGGTCAGCTGCGACCACAAAGTTTGCTGCCATGGCAATAGCGGTGCAAAATAAATACTGTCAGTCATCTCATTCAATATATTGCCTTACGATTTTTTAGACAGTTTAAAATCAATTATTACGTGATATCTTATTTTAAAATATTGAGGCTATTTTAACTGATTGAACATTTATTATAAGGGCAATCAATAATTTTGAAATTCAGCCAAGCTCATATTATTTAAGCGCATCAAATCTTCTTCCGTATCTACCCCGGCTGGCAACTGTAAAGCGGCAGCGGCAATAGCAATACTGCCGCCGTTTTCTAAAATACGCAGTTGCTCTAAGCTCTCAAGTATCTCAAGTGGCGTCTGTTGCCAATGGACAAATTGCTGTAATAAGCTAACCCGATACGCATATAATCCCAAATGACGATAAGCATTTTTGGGCGCAGGTATCTTTGCTAAATCTGTTGGATTTTCCGCTAACACAAGTGCCATATCACGGTCACAAGGGATGGGTGCACGGCTAAAATAAAGGGCGCGCTGGGTATCAGTAACCTTAGCGCTAACCACTTTTACTACTGATGGGCGCATAAATGTCGCATAGTCGTCGATAGGCTCATATAAAGTTGCCATCACGCTCTGACTGTCTGCTACCAACAATGTCTTAACCTGCTCTAACAACAACGGCGGCACTAATGGCTCATCACCTTGCATATTAATCACAATATCATTATCTGACCAGCCTTTGATAGCAGCAACTTCTGCTAGCCTATCCGTACCAGAAGCATGATCAGCGCGAGTCATCACCACATCATAACCGGCATCCGTACAGACTTTAGCAATACGCACATCGTCCGTGGCGATACACATATCATCCGCAAAGTGCGCCGCTTGTGCCTTTTCTGCCACCCAAAGTATCATCGGCTTACCATGAATAGCTAATAATGGCTTACCGGGCAAACGAGTACTTTTAAAACGTGCAGGAATAACAATATGAGTTTTGGCAGGCGCAGTAGACATGGCATCTTCCTATCACTTTTTAGCGTATAGATTAACGCTTATTATTTATTGCTTACTATTTATGTTTAAAACCAAGCTAAATTTGAAAATAAAAAGACAAATTGAAGAATGAAATCAGTTACTTTTTATTCATTTACTTATTATCAACCGAAATGCCCAATGTTTTTAACTGCTCATTAAGCGTATAGTAGCAAGATTCAGAGAGCACAGCAGTGACTGGCAATACCCATAAGCGGCTTGCCAGCGCTTGCCATTCACTAGTTTGCGCTTGATGCGTTTCTGCTTGCAAAAATAAGGCACGGATTTTTACCGCGTCTTTACTAGTAACAATAATCGGTTGCTCAGAGTATTGCCGCAATTCAGTAACACTAAAATCGTAATGATCAGGATAAGGGTGCGCGATGACGTCAAAGCCTAAATCAGCAAGGGTATTAAAAAAGCGCTGCGGATAGCCAATACCACTAACTGCATGAACCTGACTGCCCGTAGTTGGTGCTGAGTTTTGCTCAATCCCACTCTCAGCCCATAAAGGATATAAAACATCTGGAAGCAAATGCATCGTTAATTGCTTTGTTCGCTGATTAGACCCAAGTTTATCTTCACTACGCACTTGTTCTGGTTTTTTATGATAAATCACCGTCGCATTTTTTAATCGTGACAGTGGCTCACGTAAAAAGCCCGTTGGTAATAACTGCTTACTACCAAAGCCGCGCGCTGCATCGACTACAATCCATTCAATATCACGCTGCAAGGCATAATGCTGTAAGCCATCATCGGCAATAATCAGTTGCAAATCAGGATGCGCTTGCAATAGTGTTTCAATAGCGTGCTTACGATTGGGGCAGACTGCCATTGGCACGCCCGACACATTAACAATTAAGCTAGGCTCATCGCCTACTACAGTTGGTAAACTATTCTTGGTAACCAACGCTGGCATCTGCGCGCTATCACCGCCATAACCTCGGCTAATAACACCAATACTTATCCCATGCTGCTGTAAATATTCTACCAAACCAATAATTAATGGCGTTTTACCACTGCCGCCAACGGTAATATTACCAATCACCATCACCGGAATGGGCGCACGATAACTTGATAACAAACCAGTTTTATATAGCAATTTGCGTAGCGTTATTAATAAGCCATATAACCAACTAACTGGCAGCAACAGCCACAACCAAAGCGCTTGTCGCCCCCATGCACGGGTAACTATTGTCTCAAGACTCATGGTTGATTGCTCATTTATGACGGCTTACCGACTGATGTTAAATCATTAAATAATTTAGGGCGGTACTTCTAATCTAAAAATTAAGGATTATTGAAACTAAGAATTGTCCAAATTAAGCATTATTTAAATTGAATATTGTTTAAATTAAATATTGTTTAAAATCGCCATCATTGAAAATCTCGCGCATACATTTGCGCATAATGACCTTGCTTTTGCATCAGCTCACTGTGAGTACCAAGCTCGACAATACGCCCAGCATCTAACACTGCAATACGGTCAGCAGACTCAATGGTGGTCAACCGGTGCGCAATGACCAACGTTGTCCGGTCTTTCATCACATTATCGAGCGCTTGCTGAATATAATATTCAGACTCATTATCAAGGGCGCTGGTCGCTTCATCCAAAATTAAAATAGGGGCATCTTTTAACAAGGCACGGGCAATGGATAAACGCTGACGCTGACCGCCTGATAATTGTAAGCCTTCAGCACCGATTTGACTTTGATAACCGTTTGGCATTTTCATAATAAAGTCATGAGCAAAGGCATCTTTTGCCGCACGCTCAACGTCCGCTTGCGTTCTATCTGCCAAGCTACCATAAGCAATATTATTAAACACCGTAGTATTAAACAGCACCACTTGCTGGTCTACCATCGCAATCTGTGCGCGTAAGCTCGCTAAAGTAATGTCTTCAATCGGCAAGCTATCTATCGTAATCTGACCCGATGTTGTGTTAAGGGTACGACTTAACAAATTCACCAGCGAAGACTTGCCTGCGCCACTACGACCAACCAAGGCAACCGTCTCGCCCGCCCGAATATGCAAGCTAAATTCTTGCAACGCCACGGTCGAATCTGGATATACCAAACCGACATTATCTAAGTGAATATCACCTGTTAAAATAGGATTTAGGGTACCGCTGTCTTGCTCCTCGGGCTCATCTAACAGCGCAAAAATAGACTCGCCCGCTGCGATGCCTTTTTGCAATTTTTGATTAACATCAGTCAGTGAGCGCACTGGCTTACTTAATAAACCTGCCGCCGCAATATAAGAGATAAATTCGCCAGCTGAGATATTGTCAATCACAGAAGGACGCAGCGCAAGCCAAATCACGACTGCCATTGCGCTTGCCATGAGCAACTGCACGGCTGGCGTATTGATACTATTGGTGACGACCACCTTCATACCTTGGCGCAAATTCTTTTTGGAGATAACATCAAAACGCTTAGACTCGTAAGCCTGACCGCCGTAGTTTTTGACCACTTGATAGCCACCAATCACTTCATTGGTAATATGACTGACATCGCCCATCGTTTCTTGAATGCCTTTTGACAATTTCAAATAACGCTTAGAGGCGATGCGTATCAGCCACAATATAGGTGGTAATACTACAAATAAAATTAAGGTCAAGCGCCAATTGCTATACAGTAAAAATCCAAGCAACGCGATAACGGTCAGACCATCACGTAATAAGGTTTTCATTGAATCAGTACTGGCAGCGGTCACTTGCTCTACATCAAATATTAGCTTTGACGAAATGGTACCGGCTGGATTGGCTAAATAGAAGGCGCTTGGCAGGCGTAAAAGTTTATTAAACACTTGAACCCGCAGCTCATAAACCAAGTTACGTGATACTAAAGCGGAATAATAATTACCTAAAAAGCTGCCAACGCCGCGCACGAAAAACAGTCCAACAATAATAAATGGAAATAAATCCTGTTTACTTTGGTCGTTTTGATTAATAGCATCGGTTATGTATTGTAAGAGCTTTGCAATCCAAATCTCAGTGGCAGCATTAATCGCAAAGCCAATAATGGTCAGCAGTAATGCCCACCAATACGGCTTGAGGTAGCTGAGCAGACGTAATAAGGTCTTGGATTTGGACGGCGTTAGCGGCAGCACTGTGCTATTGACAGAAGTTTTCGTAGAGTCAGACGGATAAGCTTGGCTCATAAAAGCCTCATCAATGTTGTGCTTCTAAACGCGTCAGCAACGCGGCGAATTCATCGGAATTGTGGAAAAATATCTCAACACTACCCTGACCATCTTTTTTATGCTTAAGTTTAACTTCCGCCCCTAACGCATCCGTTAAGCGCTGAATCAAACGCTCCGTATCATGTGACTGTAGCTTTTCAGTAGCACTAATCTTTGGTGCAGGGTTTAAGATAGATTTGACCAGCTTTTCAGCCTCACGTACTGTCATCCCACCATCAATAATTTTTTGGGCAATAATGGGCTGCTGATCTGATGATAGTGCTAATAATGTACGGGCATGTCCCATATCAAGGGCGCTGGTCGCTAAATGGTCTTTTACTGTGTCATGTAGTTGATTTAATCGCAGTAAGTTTGATACCGTTGTCCGTGCCTTGCCCACCACTTCAGCAATCATGGCGTGACTCATACCAAATTCAGTATGAAAACGTTGCAAAGCAGCTGCTTGCTCAATCACCGATAAATCTTCGCGCTGAATATTTTCAATTAACGCTAAAGCAATTGCCAACTCATCCGATAACGCGCGCTCAATTGCTGGAATAACAGATTTGCCAGCCATTTTTGCCGCACGCCAGCGCCGTTCACCAGCGATAATTTCATGCGTCACATCGGCGGTGCTTTTATCTTCAGTTGCGAGTAGCGGACGAATCACGATAGGTTGCATGATGCCGTGCTGCTCAATAGAGGACGCCAGCTCCATTAATGCCGTCTCACTCATATCACGGCGCGGCTGATACTTACCCGCTTGCAAGCGCATGACATTAATTTGAATCAAGCTGATTTGATCTTCTGAACCACTATTGTCAATACTGCGCGCTTTAGCGTTATTACGCAACGGGCGCATGCGGTTAGTGGTCTCTATATCTGTATTGGTTTTTTCACGCGTCTTAACAGCGCTCGCTTTTTTAACTGGGCTTGCAGATGTTGATGATGCGTCTGATGCTTCTAACGCAGTCACTGTCTTGTTATTTGGTTCGGCATTTGGCAGAACAGCAGTACGCGCAGCCATATCATCTTGTAAGGCTGAAGCAGTAATTTGCTTTTCTTTTTTGATTGACCCCAATAAGGCATCTAAACCTCGATTGGCTGCCAATCCTCTCTTCTTCGCCATGATTACCTATCCTTTAACGCTAACATAAAAGCCAAATGGGGATTAAAAATACTGAGTGATTTATCTGATATCTTATTATCTAATCGTTTTAGCTGATGACTACTTAATCAATTACTGCTTAACTGCTTAACTGCTTAACTGCTTAACTGCTTATTATTTAAACAAGCATCAAAATAACTGCTATTTAACAGATTGCTATTTTATTCGTTTTTAATCAGAGTGCACGGCTTTGTTCAATGACTTCAGCAGCCAGCTTTTGATAAGCACGTGAACCTTTAGACCATCTGTCATAAGTTATTACTGGCATACCATGCGCTGGTGCTTCCGCTAAGCGTACATTTCTTGGAATATGGGTGTCATACATAATATCGCCAAAATGCGTTTGTAGCTCAGCCGACACATCATTAGCTAAGGTATTACGCGCATCAAATAAAGTTCTAACCACACCGCGAATATGCAGCTTAGCATTGAGTTCGGTGAGGCGTTCAATCGTTTGAGATAAATCCGCTAACCCTTCCAAGGCATAATATTCGCATTGCATAGGGATAATGACACCATCTGTTGCCACAAGCGCATTAATAGTTAGCAGATTTAAGCTTGGCGCGCAGTCCATAATAATATAATCATAAGGGTCTTGCTTACCCGTCTTTTGCGCGGCAACTAATACCTGCATGGCTGTTTTCAGCAGCTCATGGCTATTAGTTTGCCCCATCAACGTGATGTCCATACCGGCAAGCTCACGATTAGCGCCAATAACATCAAAGCCTGCCGGACTGGTGACAATAGCGTCTTGCAGCGATACGCCATCAAGGAGCACATCTGCCATGGTGAATGCCAAATCATTTTTGTCCAGACCTGTGCCTGTCGTGGCATTGCCTTGCGGATCTAAGTCAATCAACAGGACACGCTTACGCTTAGCGGCTAAGCTTGCCGTCAAGTTTACTGCCGTCGTGGTCTTACCCACGCCGCCTTTTTGATTCGCAATGGCTATGATTTCCATACACTCACTCAATTTAATTAATATAAATCACGTTATATATTTTAATTTTGCTGGCTTTTGTATTTACTAATTTAGCAACTGACTGTCAAGCAAGACTATCGCCAAGATTCATATTTGATAATAATAATAAATGCGCGCCTAGCTTAGACAGTTTTTGCCGACAATTCAATCAAATGGCGACTTTCATCCAAACGCGGCACAACAAGCTTAACCGTATCAATTTGCCAATACGGTGCTAATGCCTGAATTTCTTCCTCAGTAGGTGCTTTGCCTTTCATCGCACATAAGCGACCACCGTTTGCCAAACGCGGCTGCGCGGCGTCTACAAAATCAATTAAGCTGGCAAAAGCTCTTGAAGTGACCACGTCATACTGTCCGTCATGCTCTTCAATGCGAGAGGCAATTGGGGTCATATTAGTCAGTCCAAGCTCGCTACTGATTTGCTTAATAAAGCGAATTTTTTTCTTATTACTATCGAGGGCGGTGCAATGGCGCTCAGGCTGACAAATGGCAATAATCACTGCCGGCAAGCCTGCACCCGTACCGATATCCAACAAAGAACCAGCCGGTAAATGCGCTATAATAGCCAAGCAATCAACCACATGTTTGATTAATGCTTCGACTGGATCAGTAATGGCGGTGAGATTATACGCTTTATTCCATAATAAAAGCTGGTCTAAGTACAATAATAACGTGCGCTGCTGACTATCCGTTAACGGTAACGCCAATGTTTCAAGCGATTGCGCCAAGATGGTCGCAAGTGTTGGCAACTGCGCCCCAAGTTTTGCAAACCCAGTCGGGTCAGTAATAGCAAGCCCTGTGCCAGCTGATGATAAAACCGTAGCGCTCTTAGCAGAATCTGACATACAACACGTTATCCCATTTTGACAGGTGAATCGACTATTTTATCATGCACTCTGCCTATTGAATAGTTGCAGATTGCCACAATGTCCGCCATCTTATACTATCTGCACGGTGATTGACGTTTTATTCTGCCCGTATAGGTATAATAAAGCACTCTTTTAGACTCATAATAGGGTTCGCTTTAAGCGTATGATGTATCCATGATAGTCAAGACTTCTCAAGTTTACGCTTGATAATTAGCTTAATGCACCGACATACTCCTATACTTTTACCTCTACTTTAAGACGATGTATCTTACGCCTATGACTCAACAGCCAACCGACCTTATGACTCAAATTACAATTGATTCTGCCGCCTATCAAGCAGCAGATAACGACCATAACAATGATCATAAAAACGACAGTCAGAAAGATCAGTTATCAGACCCTATTTTAGCCAAGATACATGAACGCTGCCTTATTTCTGCTGAGCAATTAAAACGTTATAGTGATGTTGCTAAATTGCCTGCGGATACCCGTACTGCCCCAGCATTACATATTGGTTTTGGACAACAGCGCGCCTTAAAAGCATTACAGACGGCGCTAGATATTCATGCCAGCGGTTATCATGTCTTTGCTGCGGGCGAAAATGGATTGGGCAAACGCACGGTGATCAGCCGCTTATTACAGCGTATTGCAGTAACGCAGCCGACGCCTGATGATTGGGTTTATGTGCATAATTTCACTGACCCACGCACGCCTATGGCGCTACACTTACCTGCCGGACAAGCTAATTTACTGCAGCAAGAAGTCAATAATTTATGGCAGCACGCTAAAAAACGTCTCAATCAGCGTTTTCGTAGTGATCATTATCAAAGCAAAATTGAAGCCATCAAAAACGATACCCATCAACAAGAAACTCAAGCGTATGAAGCACTTAGTGCTGAAGGTAAACAGTACGACTTAGCATTGACCTTTCGACCTTTTGATAATAAAGCGGTCTTTGTGCATCCAAGCCAACTGCCCGTAGAAGGTCTCAATAACGCGTTTAATGACAGTACGGATACTGATACTGATACTGATACTGAAGAAACTTTCAACCTTATTAATAATAATAGTGCGTTAGGAAAACCGTCTAACAATGTGACCATTAAGGCGAAAACTACTGCTAAAGGAAAATCCAAGAAAGTTAAGCTAGATAGTGAAGACTTTGACAACGATACAAATTCTGCTGAACCGGAACAAGTTGATCAAGGCAGTCATGAAGCAGAGTTGAATAATTTTGCGCAAAAAAACCATATGCAAAAGCGGCTAAATCAACTAACTATTGCTTTAGAGCAGTTAGAAGATGAAGCTAATGAGGCGATAGAAGACTTGCATCATAATATCGCGCGCCGAGCATTAGAGCCTTTGTTTGCACCTATTCGTAAGTTATTTGCCACCAATACTTCAGTACTTGAGTATTTGGAGGCGATGTTTGCCGATATGGTCACCCATGTCGAGCGCATTGTGAATGGGGATGACGAAGAATTTATTGCAGCAGTGTTAGCCACTACGCCCAGTCGTTATGCCGTTAACGTATTGGTAAGCCACGAGCCTGATAGCGGTGCGCCAGTTATTTTTGAAGATTTGCCAACCCATCTTAATTTACTCGGTCATGTTGAGCAAATTACTCAGCTAGGAACCGTGACAACCGATGTGAGTATGATTCGCGCAGGCGCATTACACCGTGCCAATGGCGGCTATTTACTACTGGAAGCCAGTCATCTTCTTGAACATCCTTATGCCTGGCAAGGGTTAAAACGGGCACTACAATCGCGCAAAATCAAGCTATCAAGCCTTGAGCAAATGCTGACCTTAACCGGTAGCTTATCACTCTCTCCGGCACCGATTGATCTTGATGTCAAAGTCATTTTATTAGGCGAAGCAGATTTATATTACGAGCTGTTAGAGCTTGAGCCTGAGTTTGATGCTGTCTTTAAAGTACGTGCTGACTTTCATGATGACGTTGTCCGTACTGATGAACACGAATTGGCATTGGTCGCAAAAATGGCAGATATTATTGCTTTTGCTAAGCTATACCCGTTTGATAGCAGCGCGCAGGCTGCTTTGCTTGAGCATTTAAGTCTGCAAGCTGAAGACCAAGACCGCTTAAGTTTACACAGTGATTTACTTATTAAATTACTCCACGAGTCTAATCGCCATGCCCGCCTTGAACAGCAAAGTATTGTAACTGTGCAGCATGTCAATCAAGCCATTGCCGATATGGATGAGCGCTCGGGATATTTGCGCGACTTATATTGGGAAGAGCTAAAAAATGGTCAACAGCTGATTAATACCACCGGTCAAGCCGTCGGTCAGGTCAATGCCTTAACCGTAGTCAGCTATGCCGATAGTGAGTTTGGCATGCCTGCCCGCTTAACGGCGGTTATCCAGCCCAATATTGGTGCCGGTGATATCTTAGATATTGAGCGCGATGTTGATTTAGGCGGCAGCTTACATGCAAAAGGCATGTTAATTATGACCAGCTATTTGCGCGCACTGTTTAGTCGCCATCATGCGCTTAACTTTAGCGCCTCGTTGGCATTTGAGCAAAGTTATGCCCATATTGACGGTGACAGCGCCACGGTGAGTGAAGCTTGTGCCCTATTATCTGCTCTAGCCGATGTGCCCATTAACCAATCCTATGCTATTACAGGTTCTATGAATCAGCTCGGTGAAGTCCAAGCCGTTGGCGGTATTAATTCTAAAATAGCTGGCTTTTTTGATGCTTGCCGCGAACAAGCGCTGACTGGGCAACAAGGCGTTGTCATTCCAATGGCAAACGTCAAACAGCTGATGCTACGTGACGACATCATTGCCGCCGTAAAAGCCGGTACCTTTCATATTTATGGCGTGCGCACTTTGAGTGAAGCCTTGACCTTGATGACCGGACTACCAATTGATACGCTTAATAAGAAAAAACGCTACCGTAAGCATACTTTATTTGGCAAAGTGTTAGAAAAACTCATGCTGTGGGACAGCAATCAAAGCAATGAAGATGACATCGTTGATGAGTCTGACAAGAAAAAAGGTAAGAAAAAGAAGCAAGATAAAAGAAAGAAAAAACGACGCTTTACGGAAAAAAGTAAAGACAAATAGCGTGGTGAAAAAATGTGTTCGTAATGCTAATAGTAAGATGAGATTGGATTAGATAATGCGTTATAAATCCAATAGTAACGCGACTTCATACAGGGTGACTATTAATGACTGCGCAACAACTAAAACCTCAGAATCCTCAAGAAGCAGCCGCGCCTATTGACAATTCGGACAGTGCAAGTGAAACCGCTGCCAGCCGTCATGGTGCTGCAACCACCGCGCGCCAATGGCAAGTATTGTCGCAATTACAACGTAACCGCTGGGTTGGTACCACGCATATTTATCAGCAGCTTGCGCTTGCAGGCTTTGATATCAGCTTGCGTACCGTGCAGCGCGATTTAAACGCCTTAGCCAAGCGCTTCCCTATCGAAAAAAACAATGCCAATCCACAAGGTTGGCGCTGGTGTGATGATGCGCCTTTGCAGAGCTTGCCGCATATGAATTTATCGCAAGCCGTCGCTTTCAATATGGTGGAAGCCAATTTAACCCAGTTGTTACCGCCGGTAATTTTAGATGAGCTGTTTCCGTGGTTTGACTTGGCACGCCGGCAACTTAAAAACAGCAAAGTCACCCATTCATGGATTGATCGCGTGCGTATTGAAACGGCGACCCAACCGCTTATTGCACCACATATCGACTTGGATAGTAAAGACCATATTTATCACGCGCTGTTTTATCAATTACAAATTAAAGCCTGCTATACCCGTGGCGACAAATCTGCTGCCAGCGAATATGTGCTCAACCCCATTGCCATTATCCAGCGCGGCGTCATTATTTATCTGCTTGCGACCCGTACGGACGACGCTGATGCCGTTATCCGCACCTTTGCGCTGCATCGATTTGCTAGCGTTGATATATTAGAAAGTGCCGCACGGACACCCGATAACTTTCAATTAGATGATTATTTAGACGCAGGTGGTATGGGGTTTTCGCACCCTTTATTCCGTCAGTTGCCCAATCATGGTAAGAATACAGCAATTGAATTGCATTTTACCAAAGCGGCTGGTAAAAGCTTGACCGAAAGCAAGCTCAGTTACGATCAAACAGTGACTATTAATGCAGACGACACCTTAACGATTCATACAACCGTTAATTTGACATCGCAGCTGGTCTGGTGGCTGCGCGGCTTTGGCAAAGGGTTATTGGACGCCAAACCCGAGCTACTGTATCAGGCGGTGTTAGATACTGCTTTTGAACCCCATAACGCCTCATTAGAAAAACAATCTAAATATTAATAAGGATCACTATGCCCACGCCTGCCGCTAAGCCTTTACTTTCAGACAGTCTAAACGCGCTTGGATTGACCTCCGACACCTTACTGTTTGCCTTAAATTACGACTTTACCCCGGTTAAACCAAAAGGCATGCTGGCACGATTAAAAGAAAATCAAGGTGCCATTGATATCGATCTAGCCTGCATGCTCTATGATGAGCAATGCACGATACAGGACTTGGTATGGTTTAAGCAATTGCGCGATGAAGCAGAGTCAGTACGCCATCAGGGCGATAGTTTGGACGGTCATGACCGCGGTGAACAAGCCATGTATCGTGCGCCCCTCGATCAAGAGCAAATTCGTCTTTATCTGCATAAAATACCCACTCATATTAGCCATATTGCACTGATTGCCAGCTCCTACTTTGGGCAGCCGTTTAGTGGCGTTGATAATGGCGAGATGCATCTGAGTGATGATGAAGGCAACCGCGCGTTTGAGGTAAATTTAAAACAATTGCCGCGTTCTTGTAACGCTATTTGGGTGGCAAGTCTACGCCGCGTCGTTGATGACTGGCATGTAACCCTACAAAACTTGCCATTAACGGACAAGGATTTATCAAAAGCGGCTCAGCAAGTGGCTCATGAGCTTGCGCGCGCCCTACCTATTCCGCAAGGTGTAGGAAGCTAGTAAATTTTAAATCGGTATAAAAATGGGTAATAAACCACAATTGGCTTATTACCCATTTTTAATTATCATTGTCAGTGACAATCTTTCATTCTAATGACTCCCCGCAATGCGGACAAAAATTCTTTTTACGTACTTCTCGTTCTCGGCGTTCAAGCTCTTGTTCACGCAATACCTGCAACACAATATCCTGCGCTTGTTCTTTGTCGAGTCCCAATTCTCGACGAATCTTATCAATCATTTTCTGATTTTGTACCAAATCAAAATCGCCATCAACCAAAGATTCTCGAAATTGCTGCTCAAGCTCATCGCGGCGCTGCGCCAGCTCATTTGCCAAACCGGTTGCTAGGATACCTGCTGGTAATGCTGCCAGCCCCACGCCCAAAACCGTAATCAGCGCCCCTAATATCTTACCTGCCGTTGTGATTGGCGTCACATCACCATAACCAACGGTCGTGAGCGTGACCACTGCCCACCACATCGCTTTAGGAATCGACTCAAAAACCTGCGGTTGCGCATGATTCTCTACCAAATAAATGCCACTTGATGCCGTGACAATCATAATTAACAAGATAAAAATGACCGCTTGAAACGAGCCGCGCTCCTTACTAATCACAACCAATAAAATTCTTAACGACACAAAATAGCGCGTGAGCTTTAGGATTCTAAATAAGCGTAAAATCCGTAAGAAACGCAAATCAATGTTAACAAAGAAGTTTAAAAACGCTGGGGCAATCGCCACTAAATCAATCAATGCCGATGGGCTTTTTAACCACTGCCAACGCTGTCGCCATGTCGTATTATCCGGTTTAGCTTCGGCAACACTCCACAGCCGTAGTAAATATTCTATCGAGAATACCGCGATAGAAAAATTCTCAAAATATTCAAAATAGTCTTTATGACCGTAATACCAATGATCGACCGATTCAGCGATAACCGCTGCTACATTGGTCATAATCAAAAAAATCAAAAAATAATCCACGCAGCGACTAAAAAAAGTGTCGTGATCGTCATTTTGTAAAATATTATAAGTAAAGTGTCGTAAGCGCCGTAGCATCTTAAATAGCATCACGCCTCTTTACGGTATCACACCGCGCGTATTTGGTTCGATTAATCAGGAAGCATACTGATAGCAGAATTTAACAATGAGATCACTAGCCGTAATCATGGCAATCATTAGCCCTTAAGTAGCCGTATCCATCTACCAGCATTAGAGAAGTATGACATAGTAAACATAAACTAAAACTAATAATAGCAGCGCAGTCACGGACAATCCCACCTGTAATAACCGTATCTCAAAAAAGGCACTCTTACTCAAACTACTGCCAGCCACCAACGACAAGCCGCACTCAGGGCAGCAACGGTTTGGCTGATTGAGCAGCTCCATTGATTGTGCGTGCGTGCAGCGCAATGGCGAGTTACTGCAATAGCCCATCATAACATTCTACCGCTACTCTTCTGTCTGCTACTCATATATCTATTTATCATATCTCGATTTGCTCAGTTAATAATTTTGCTCAGTTAATAGTTTTGCTCAGTTAATAATAATGTCTTAATAGTCGCTACATTATTTTATTTATCAACATTACGGTGTCTATTTTTGTTATAGAGACTATTTATTATAGAGGCTATGAGAAAGCTGCTTTATCAATGAAAAGCCAATATTGCAGCATAATCTTACCTGTAACTTTACTTAAATAACACTGCCATTTAAGGTAACGCGGCTGTTTAAAGTGACGATACTGCTTAAATAGTATCTCAGTAAAGAATAACTCACTTTAATTAAATATGGCATCATTATATAAAACCTTACAGTTTGTAAGGGATTTGTATTATAATGAGCTTGAAAGCCTGCAATTGTTGTTTCACTACAACATTAATAATCTGTCGCCAATATCATCCCTTATTGAGTCGACAGATACTTGTTAATTATATTTAGGATAGAAATAATGAAACTACAATCCCTAGTTTTAGCTGCTGCTACTGCCCTTACGATGACCACGGCTTTCGCTGTCCCTGCTGGCACGTGGTCAGTTGCTGCTGGCGCCCACTATGTTGATCCGAAAAGTGATAATGGCAATGTCACTATAGGTGGCACAAACTACGCTGTTGATGTTGATGGCGATGTGCGCCCAACCATCAGTGGTGAATATTTTATCGCCAATAACATTGGTGTAGAACTACTGGCAGCCCTTCCGTTTCATCATGACTTTACCTTAACGGATACTACTGGCAATGAGATAACCGGTAGAACGCAGCATTTACCGCCGACGCTTTCACTACAGTATCACTTCGATGGTTATAATATGCCTATGAATATGAAGCCTTTTGTTGGGGTTGGGGTAAACTACACCACTTTCTTTAAAGAAAAAGCGAATGTTGCAGGTACTGAATTAAAACTTGATGACAGCGTCGGTGTTGCAGGACATATCGGTCTTGATATCCCCTTTGCGCCAACTGAGTCTTTCCGTCTTGATGCACGCTATATGGACATCAAAACAGATGCCAGCTTAAATGGTACAGATATCGGTAAAATTGATATTAGCCCTTGGGTTTATGGCGCAGCTTTTGTTAAACAGTTTTAATTTAGTAGTATCGTAAGCTAGAGACTATGAATAAAAAAAGCCAGCGTAATAGCTGGTTTTTTTATGCGTATTATTTATAGCTAATTAAAAAGGTTAAGTCATAAAAAAAGACCGCCCGCAGACAGTCTTTTTTATTTATAACACAGTTAAGGGATGATAAAGCCTATAGCAGAATACGGCGCGGGTCAGCAAGTAATGTTGCAACATAGCGCGTAAATACTGCCGCATCAGCACCATTAATCACACGGTGATCATACGATAAAGACAATGGCAACATTAGGCGTGGCTCAAAGGTTTGCTTTGCAGCATTCCATTGCGGTTGCATAGTAGCTTCTGACGCACCTAAGATACCGACTTGCGGCCAATTGACCAGTGGCGTAAACGCCGTACCGCCCAAGATACCTTGGCTTGAAATCGTAAAGCTTGCACCTTGCAAATCTTTGGTACTCAGTTTCTTATCACGTGCTTTGATTGCTAACTCACCAATTTCAATGGCGATTTGCGTAATACCTTTTTCATGCGCGTTCTTAATGACCGGCACGATTAGGCCATCATCTGTTGCTACCGCAATACCCATATTCACGCTTTTACGTAAGATAACTTGGGTATTGTCATCACTTAAATGACTGTTAAAGCGTGGATGCTGAGTCAATGCATAAGCCGTTGCCTTGACGATAAAGGCTAAAATTGTCAGACCAATACCTTGCGCTTTCATACCACCTTTTAACTCGCTACGTAATTTTTCCGTTTCAGTGATATCTGATACGTCAAACTGAGTGACTTGTGGCAAGTAAGTATTATAATTAAGCTGCGGTATAGATACCTTCTGCAAACGGGTTAAGTCTTGGGTTTCAGTTTCACCCCAAATCTCAACGTTGCTCATATCAGGCAGTTTTGGCAAGCTCGCACTAGCTGCGCCAGTAGTTGCTTGTACCATAGGCTGCTTGGTTAAGACGTCCTTAACGTGGGCAAATAAGTCTTCTTTTAAGATACGATTATTAAGTGCTGAGCCGCTCACTTGGGTAATATCAACACCCAATTGACGGGCAAGCTTACGCACGGCAGGACCAGCATAGACATCAGTTAACTTAGCGTTAACTTGAGCTTCAGTCAGCTTACTGCCAGTATTCGCTGCTTGATTATTAGCGGCAGGCTTGGTATCTGCTTGCTTTGGCTGAGTAGATTGAGCTACTGGTGCTGATGCCTCAGTAGTTGTCGCTGTTTTGTCAGAAGCGTTATCATCTGCAGCAACATTACTAGAGCTATCCGTTTCAGACGCTGTATCCGTACCAACAATCACGATAAAGTCTTGACCGTTCGCGACCATATCGCCCGCTTTGACCAATATTTTCTCAACTCGCCCAGCTACTGGCGCAGGCACTTCAACCGACGCTTTATCAGACTCAATCAAGATTATAGATTGATCAGCTGTGACGATATCACCTTCGCTGACCATGATTTCAGCAACTTGCGCTTCATCAACACCTAAATCTGGCAGCGCATATGTCGTTGCCGAACCTGCTTGCGCAGGTTTTGAGGTACTAGTTGAAGCAGTGTCACTTTGACTTGCTCCAGTTACCTTTTCTTCAGTAGCAGGTGACTTTTCAACAGGCGCTTGCTCAGATGCTGTGTCATCTTTTTTAGCATTCGTCTCTTCAGCCGCAGCACTTTCCAATTCAATCAGCACCATACCTTCACTAACCTGGTCGCCAATTGAGATATTGATTTTCGTTACTTTACCAGCCGCAGAGCTTGGCACTTCGACCGAAGCTTTATCAGACTCTAATAATACAATGTTATCGTCTTTGGCAATAACGTCGCCGACTTGCACCATAATTTCACTGACTTCGGCACTATCGACACCCAAATCGGGGGCTTTAATTTCCATCCTTATTCTCCTTGTCTGTGATTATGATTCTTTGACGTCATCATCATTGAGTAAATTGGCATCGGCTTGATCTTCAGCACGACCTTCACTGCTGATTTCATCATCATCTTCAGCGACAAACTCAGGTACAGGAATCGGATTGATATTACCAGGCGCTGGTGCATCTGGAGAATGATCATAATAAGGCTGCTGCTGCCATGCAGGCGGATGATCGATATCGATATTTAAGCTAGAGATCGCGTCTTTCACCAAACGCATTTCTACTTCGCCTTCATCAGCCAAGCGTTTTAGGGTAGCAACAACAATATGAGCGGCGTCAACGTTAAAGAAGCTACGTAAATTTTCGCGAGTATCAGAACGACCATAACCATCAGTACCTAAAGTGGTATATGGACGGCTATCTGGTAACCAAGCACGGATTTGTTCTGAATAGTTGCGCATATAATCGGTTGCGGCAACGACCACACCTTCGTGCGGTGCAAGTAATTCAGTAACCCATGGCACACGCTCTTCATCCATTGGATGCAGACGGTTATAGTCATCACACGCCATACCATCACGCGTCAACTCGTTAAAGCTGGTCACGCTCCACACGTTAGAGGTGATATTAAACTCGTCTTTTAAGATACGTGCTGCTTTTTGAACTTCGCGTAAGATAACACCTGAACCTAACAGTTGAACTTGCGTTGAACCATTATCTTCTAACAGATACATACCACGTTTGATGCCTTCTTCAACGCCTTCTGGCATTTCAGGTTGGTCATAGTTCTCATTCATCAAGGTGAGGTAGTAATAAATACGCTCGCCTTCTGCATACATGCGGCGTAAACCGTCATGCATAATGACTGCCAACTCATAACCAAAGCATGGATCATAACTCACACAGTTAGGCACGACGTTAAACAAGATTTGTGAATGACCATCTTGATGCTGTAGACCTTCACCGTTTAGCGTGGTACGACCCGCTGTTGCACCTAATAGGAAACCCTGTGCTTGACAATCGCCCGCTGCCCATGCCAAGTCGCCAACGCGCTGGAAACCGAACATTGAGTAGTAAATATACATCGGAATCATCGGTAATGCGTTTACAGAATAGCTGGTTGCCAAGGCAATCCAAGCACTCATCGCACCCGCTTCGTTAATACCTTCTTCCAACATATGACCATCAATGGCTTCTTTATAACCCATCAACGCTTCACTATCTTCAGGCGTATATTTTTGCCCAACAGCAGAGTAAATACCCAGTTGACGGAACATACCTTCTAGACCAAAGGTACGCGCTTCATCAGGTACAATCGGTACTACGCGATCTTGAATGTCTTTATTTTTTAGCATCGCTGCAAGCAGACGCACAAACACCATTGTCGTTGATTGCTCTTTACCATTACTGCCTTTTAAGACACGGTCAAAAATTGACAACTCAGGGATATTTAATGGAATATGACCACTACGACGATTTGGCAGATGACCACCTAATGCTTCGCGGCGACCTTTTAGATACTTCATCTCTGCTGAATCTTCAGCCGGACGATAGAACGGTAGCGTCTCTAACTGCTCATCGGTGAATGGCAAATCAAAACGATCGCGGAAATAAACCAAGGCATCCTGATCAAGCTTTTTAACCTGATGCGATTTGTTAACCGCTTGGGTGGTGGATAGACCATAACCTTTAACGGTCTTAACCAATACAACAGTGGGCTGACCTTTGGTTTTCATGGCTTCACTAAATGCGGCATAAACCTTCATAGGATCATGACCACCACGGTTCAGACGTGAAATGTCATCATCCGTTAACGCATCTGCCATCTCTTTTAATTCAGGATACTTATTAAAGAAATGTTCGCGGGTAAATTTAGCATCGCGTGCTTCATATAACTGATATTCGCCATCAACTGCTTCTTCCATACGATGCTTTAGAACACCGGTATGATCATTGGCAAGCAGACTGTCCCAGTTACCACCCCAAACAACTTTAATCACTCGCCAGCCAGCACCGCGGAATACGGATTCAAGTTCCTGAATAATCTTACCGTTACCACGAACAGGACCATCAAGGCGCTGTAAATTACAGTTAACCACCCAAATTAAGTTATCAAGCTTTTCACGACCAGCAAGAGAGATTGCGCCTAAACTTTCTGGCTCATCCGTTTCACCATCACCTAAGAACGCCCAAATCTTGCGATCTTCTTTTTCTAATAGTTTGCGGTTTTCCATATAGCGATGCACATGCGCATGGTAAATCGACATGATAGGACCCAGACCCATAGATACGGTCGGGAACTGCCAATAATCCGGCATCAAATAAGGATGCGGATAGCTTGATAAGCCCTTGCCACCTACTTCACGGCGGAAATTATCCAGCTGATCTTCAGTCAGGCGACCTTCTAAATAAGAACGCGCGTACATACCTGGTGCTGAGTGACCTTGGTAATAAATCATATCACCGCCAAAATGATCACTGGCAGCACGGAAAAAATGGTTAAAGCCCGTTTCATAAAGCGTGGCACTAGAGGCAAATGAGGCTAAGTGACCACCCAAATCATCATCATTCTTATTGGCGCGCATCACCATTGCTAGCGCGTTATAGCGAATTAGCGCGCGTATTTTACGCTCAATCGCTAAGTCCCCTGGATACATCGGCTCATCTTCAACCGCAATGGTATTGATATAAGCGGTATCCAAACGATTGAAGGGAAGACCTTCTTGCACACCCATGTTATATAGTGCTTTTAATAAGAACTGAGCACGATCTTTATCCGCATGCTTAATGACCGACTCAAAAGCCTGTAGCCATTCTTGCGTCTCGGAGCTATCAGCATCCTTATAGTAATTCGTCATGATGAATCCTTTTATATGTGTCATCCCTGCAACAAGACAGGGCATTATTGAATGGGATAGCGTGATAATATCATGGACTACCTAATGACTTCCGTGCTCTATTTAAGTAATCCATTATTTAACACAGCAGATACCACACTATTATTTTTGAAAAACACCCAATGAGCCATCTCATATTAGCAATATACAGCGTTAACTCTAAGGTGATAGCCGTCAATACTGCGACATAAGTTAACATAATATTGCAAGTTAGGTATAGATATATAAGGTCAATTTCTCCTTACTGATAATACACTACCTAATCATTATCGAAGCCATAGCGTTCATTGGTCATAAAATCTGAAGGCATAAAGCCTGCTTGCTCAATACACATTCTGCGTACAAACAAAACACAGCCGTTCATTATAGAGGTTTATTACCGGAATGTTTATTCCTATAAGTAAATGAATAAATAACAAGTATTTTTAAATGAAATAATGTCAGGCTCAATGTGATAAATAGCTGCTAAGTAATAGTATCAAATCTCAATAAGCTTTTGTTGACTAAAACATCTACTCCTTTCAGACTATGGAATATTCAATTGACAGTCTCATAATAATATTAAGCAGCTTTTACGATACAGTAAATTACTTTTTAGGTCACTATATACGATAAGGCTCTAACGACATTGGTAAATAACCTCTATTAGTCGCATATATTCTGTTATCTATCGACTATTTTCAGCATATTTACGAATCACCTAAGGCAAAAATCAATCGCATTTTAGAGATTAGCGTTGACAAACCTCTTATTAAAATAGGTGTTAAACACGACCTCCTATCGCGACGCCCCTTATATTTAACTGATTAAAGTTGCTACTAGCAATTAACATGTAAAGCCAATTTTTATATCATCAATACTGAAAAATTTAATAGTTGTGGAAATAATGGTGACATTGCCACTTGTAATCGTGGTCATATAATCGCGGTCATATCGCTTTAAAAATCATCAAAATTATTGATATTCTGCAAAAAACACCCCTTACTGCCGTCTTTTATGCCCCCAAACCGCTAGGCAACCCGACTGCTTTGTTTAAAGGCACAAATAACACGGCAACTTAGGCAGTAATGGCTCAATCATCTCAGATGAGTTTGAATTGGTAAAGCTATCAGCTTCTGCCAATATAGCCAAACTTTATTTCAATAGTAAATACGGCGCGCAATATTGATAAAAGTAACGACAATAGCGTGAAAGTTATGCTCTATGGCTTTTGTCATTCCACTGAGTGGGCATAATTAACCATTTATCGGATTTTAGTTTATTAATATAGGTTTTCCTATCAATGGCTTACAGCTTGTATATAATGGCACGGTTAATTTATCTACCCTTCTAATACACTAGATAACATTCATCCTACGTTGGATGCTGTGTTTACTCTAAAGCCTGCCTCCAACCAAAACCCTCTAGACGCCTTTATTATCTGGCGACCTAAAGCTGATACTCATAGCAGCTTTTAATAAGATAAGGAGCTCACTATGCAAACAATATTTTCTGTTAAAAAGTTGCTATTGGCAGTTTTAATCTCTACCAGTGTGATTAGCGCAGCACACGCTAAAGATGCTTTAAAAATGCAGTTACAAGCCAATAAAATCATTAAAAAAGCAGATGGACAGTCAGTTTCTGTCGCAGCTTCCAATGCTAAAGCAGGCGAAATCGTACAATACCGTGCCACTTATACCAACGTCATTAGTCAACCGATTAGTGATGTAGCCGTCACCTTGCCCATCCCTGCTAACATGACTTTTACCGGCGAGGCAAAACCTAGCAGCGCTCAAGCAACAGTGGATGGTAAAAACTACTCAGATATGCCGCTGGTTCGTAAAGTCAATGGAAAAATCGTTAAAGTGCCTTTATCAGAATACAAAGCCTTGCGCTGGAATATCAAATGGCTTCCTGCTAATAAAGCTGCAGATGTCTCTCTCAATACTATTGTTAACTAAACATTATTAGACTTAATTGTTTTACTTTTAGGAGCATTCTTGCATGACGCCAAAATTATTCAAATATTCGATCCTTACAGTAGGTATTGTATCTACAATGGGGCTTGCGACTTCAGCTAATGCCGCCAGATTGGTTGCTGATTCTGCTCCAACCATTGATAATATTGCAACTGCAACTTATAGCATCGGCGGTGTGGCGCAAACACCGGTAGAGTCAAATAAAGTCACGGTTAATATCACCCAAAGCGCAGCATTTAGCTTGACAGCCACCAATGCTGACGGTGATATTACTGATGATTATAATAAGAATGCAGCAGTCACGCCAAAGGGACGTACCGCGTTTAATCACACTTTGACTAACGCAGGTAACGTTGAAGATACCTATACCTTATCATTAGCGCAAAAAGGCACTATTCCGGGTATTACTACTGTGGGTGCAGGCACATATGATCTAGACAGCACCAATGTTACTTATACTATTTTTGATAAAGACAATAATCAGCTTAGCACCCGAACCGTTACAGGAACTGTGTTTCAAGAAACGGCCATCACATTAAAACCCAATCAATACGCTAAAATTACGATCTCAGCCAAAACCATTGGCAACATCGGTGGCGACTTGCAGAATTTGACGCTATCCGCTAAAAGTAGCTTCTTTGCTGCTCGCAACCCTTCTAATCCTAATGAAGCCATTTTACAAAATATTAATAACAGTACCACTAAGGTACCAGTATTTAAGATTAGCAGTACCGTTAGCAACACGCTAAATCTAAATGACCCAAGCTCTAAAGCCACTTATACGGTCACGATACTGAATGATGGCAGCGCCGATTATGCCACTGCTGCTCAAGGCATCGTGGTATTTAACGGGCTACCTGCAGGGTTACGCTTAGCGGATTCACCAAAAATGAGTGTCAGTAATGGCGCTAGTATCACTTCAGGCAATGGTGGTAAAGGTGGCGGTAGTGCAAAAGACAGCATTGAGGTCACCTTACTTAATCTAGCCGTAGGTGAGACGGCGACCATATTGTTTGATGTTCAGCGCGATGCCAATGAAGTTTTAGCCGATCCTAAAAACATCGTTAACCATGCTACCGTTAAGCTCAACTTAGGCGAAGCTGGAACGATTTATGATACGACCGATTCGACAGATCCGCTTGAAAATACCGCCCAATATTATCCAGCAACTGATGACACCGAAGTGGAAGATGGTTCAGCAAACAATGCTACTGGTGGTGACTCAACTGCCCCATTGACCGCCAATGAACGCGCACTTACCATTGATACTGCCTCTGCAAAAGAGATTCCAACCAATACCTCTGGTACTACACAAGTGGTGCATTCTGCCATTATTCGTAATACTGGTAAAGAGACTGAAGGTGATGTGGTAGGTGAAATCAAATTTACTATCTCGCCTGTCGCCAACAGTAAGGTCACAGTCGTTACCGGTTCTGTGGAAATTATCTATGATCCTGATGGTGATCCAAAAACGCCAAACTTTATCTACACTATTATACGTGATGGTAATGGTGATAATGATTTGAGCACAGCTAAGCCTAAAGGTCATACCCGTCCATGGTCAGGGATGGCACCAGACTCAACAGCAACAATCAACTATACAGTTGAGTCAAATAATGCGGTAATCAATACCACTGAAGAGGCAACAATCACGCTTTTACCAGGTGGTAATGATGTGCCAACCAATGGTAATCGCAAGGTGACAAACACGTCTGAGGTAAGAGGCTTGCAGCTTTCAAAAACTCAGGCACTAAATGAAGGATGTAGCGCAACTGCTACGCTAAACTTCACCGATGCGGCACTAGCAGCCAAACCTAGCGACTGTATTGTCTATAAAATCACCGCTTTTAACAACTTTAGTGCCGCTGATGCTAGATTCACCTTTACTAATACCACCATCAGTGATGATATTGTTCAGTTTAAAAACAAAGCTCAAGTATTGACCGATTCAACTACCCCAGTATTTGCGATTAAACTTGATGATGTGACAAGTTTGACAGCACAACCTACTAGCAATAAATATAACGCAAATATTGATACAACAAGAGTTGGCGGTACTATTGCAACTTTGGCACCGCAAAAATACGCCGCTTTAATGTTCTCAGTCAAGATTAATGCTGATGGTGCAGCGGTAACGCCTTAACATAACGCTTTTTCTAAGCACAATTTTTAAGATTGTTGTTTAAATTGTTGCTCTTTATTGTTTAGGCAGCAAAGAGCAATACAGAGCTGACAATGAGTGAAACATGATGTTTATAAATTAAAGCGTCTTAAACGACAGCTTTTTAAGCAATAGTGTTTATAGAACATCGTCAGCTCTTTTTTGTATGGTTAGATTTGATTGGATAAGCATGCCTATGACAATTCACCGTTTTACTCAGTCTATTTGTTTGTCAAAGACAGTCATCAAGCTTTCTGTCTTGACGACTGCTATGCTGCTTATGCAATCCAACTTTGCCATGGCAGCATCATCGCCTCTAGTCATAAGTATTGATAATATTGCCAGCGCCAAATACCATTTTCAAAACGATCGTATGCCGCTAACCACCACCTCAAATAGGGTACAAGTACAAGCGTCGCCCTTACAAAAACACGATATTCTATTAACCAAAGCATCACAGCAAACCATCACAGCGGGCGATACGGTGCGCTGGAAAAACACGCTTACCAATAACAGTTATAGTGAAGAGACCATCTTATTAAGCTACGACTACCCAAATACCTTATCTAACTTTAAAGTCTATCAAGACATCAATAACAATGGCATCTTTGATGCAGGCGATATTGATTTTACCCAAACTAAGACAATCAAACTGAGACCAAATACAAGTGTTGAGTTGACGGTAGAGGCGCTATCAAATACACAGGGGCGTGATGGCGACAACGCTGCCATTACATTCGGCGCTACTGTCGCTGAAGACATGTCGGTTGTGGCAGCAGTGACCAATAGCTTGATTGTGGTGGCGCCCAGCATCCGTTTTTTAAGCGACTCTTGGGGTGAGATTAAAACGAGGTCACAGGTAGGTGATGCGTTATATGTCCAAGCCAGTTATGCCCAATGTAACATGCAGTCTGACAAACCCGATCAGGTATGGGTGACGATTACTTCTCCGACAACCAAAGACAGCTACTCACTAAAAGCCATAGAAACCGGTAACAATACAGGTAAATATCGGCTGTCTGCGCCAACGCAGAATAATGCCAACCCAATGAACGATAACATCATTCAGACTTTAACAGGTGATATGCTGACCGTCACCTTAGATGCGTGCATTAAGCCGGATGGTAGCAAGCAAAATATCGTAGAAAATATCAGCAGCATGCTGACCGTTATTAATGAGCGCCCAAGCTTACAAGTTATCAAAGAGGGTGATGTCAAAGCTGCGGAATTTGGTGATTATGTCAGTTATAGTATTACCGTTAAAAATGATGGCGCGGCGACCGCCTATGATGTACAGCTACAAGATGCCTTACCGCGCGGCTTTGCTTATATAACAGGTAGTCTGCGCCAAGATCATGGCGATATCCATACAGGCAAACCGCAAGCACTCGAATTCAAAAGCAGTGGTCAGTATCAGGTACTGGGCTTAGGCAATATGGCAGCAGGTGCTAGTAAAAAAGTCAGCTACCGCGTCCTCGTTGGCTCATCAGCATTGGGCGGTGATGGTATCAATCGCGCAACGGCGCACGCCCGTGACGAGCGTCAACACCCGATAGTTTCAAGAGAAGCCCAATGGGCGGTTGAAATAAGTCGTGGGATTATGAATACCAATGGCATCATTATTGGTAAGGTTTATCATGATATGAATCGCGACGGTATTCAGCAAAAAGAGGATGGCGAGCTTGGTGTTGCCGGTGTGCGTATTTATATGGAGAACGGTAATTTTATCGTTACGGACTCTGAAGGTAAATACAATTTTTATGGCGTCAGTGCGCAAACGCATGTGTTAAAAGTCGACCGCACCACCCTACCAGCTGCTACTGAATTGGTGACGCAAAGCAACCGTCATGCAGGTGATGCAGGCAGCCGCTTTGTTGATTTAAAGTATGGCGAATTGCACCGCGCTGACTTTGCAATTGTCGGTGGTATGGCAGACAGTACGCAACGATTAAATGAGATACTTATCGCTCGAGCCAAAAGCGTCACGGCCAAAAACAATACTTTAGAGCAAGCGGTTAAAAGCGAGCTGACCTTAGAGCCTGATTATAATCGCGATATCACAGACAATGTTGATGCCAGCGGCTGCAAATCTAATGACCATCTAGACCAAAGCATGGTTTGCGACTCAGCAATCGTAGCAGATATGGCACACGCCAATATGAATCGCCCCAATATGATAGCTACCATCATCTCCCCGCCTCAGGAAAAAGAGCTGGAAGAGTATTTAAAGGACGTCGCTGACAATAATGTCCGTTTTATCAATCTTAGTGGCGGACAGCAAATAGCCACTTATAAACAGTTGGTTCAAGTACAAGCACCACTAGGTGGTCAGTTTACGCTATACATTAACAATAGAGCCGTATCTGAAGAAAAAATAGGTAAAACTGCAGAGCAAGAAGTACAACAGGTTACCGCTTTTGACTATTATGCGGTTGAGTTTAAACGTGGGCGCAACCTTTTACGCGGCGTTGCTACTGATATTAACGGTAAAGTCATCTCCGAACAAAGCATCGAGGTAATCGCACCTGATAGCCTACAAGCCATTGATTATCGTACCCAGCCAAATCTTGTGGAAGCCGATGGAATCAGCGATTATCAAATAGTGATTAGCTTAAGAGATAGTGACAATCGCCCTTATATTTCCTCAACGCCCATTACCATAGATACCAATATTGGACGTATTAACTTGCCTGATACGGACAATAACTTGGTAGGTACCCAAGTTACGGTCACCGGTGGCGAGCTATTAATCCCTGTCACTGCCCCAAGCGTACCCGGTAAGGGTGAGTTAATTATTGATACGGGCAACAGTAAACAAATTATTCCGCTACAATTTACCGCCAAATTACGCCCTGTGCTTGCCGTTGGTCTTATTGAAGGTGCCATCTCGTTAAAGAATTTCGATGGCAGCAACATTACCGATGCGCAAGGCGCTTTTGAAAAAGAACTACAAGAATTTTCCGGTAATGACGATTACTCTGCAACCGGTCGCGCCGCTATGTTCTTAAAGGGTAAGGTTCGAGGTGACTACCTCTTAACCCTAGCTTATGACAGCGATAAAAAAGGTGAGCGTCTGTTTCGTGATATCGAACCTGGCGAATACTACCCCGTCTATGGTGACTCATCGGCAAAAGGCTTTGATGCTCAGTCTACCAGCAAGCTCTATGTCCGCCTTGACAAAGGTCGCTCATTTGCGATGTATGGCGATTTAAAAACCCAAATTGATAATGACGATGGTATTAAACTTGGACAATATAATCGCACGTTGACGGGTGCTAAAGCTCAGTATGAGGATGCCAATACTCGCATTACCGCATTTGCTGCCGAAACCAGCTCATCACAGCGGATAAATGAGACACGTGGTCTTGGTATTTCAGGACCTTATCCGCTGGTACAAAATTTTAATGCCGTGCTTGAAAATTCTGAAACCATCGAGGTCATCACGCGCGATGCTAATAATTCAGGTTTGGTTATTCGCCGCACTCCCTTAACGCGCTTTGCCGATTATGAAATTGATCCCATCAGTCGCAGTTTATATCTAAAATCTCCAATTGCCAGTCAAGATATTGATGGCAACCCCATTTATCTGCGCGTTACCGTTGAAGTTGATGAAGGCGGTGACAGCTACTGGGTGGGCGGCGTAGCGATCAAACAACAGTTAAATAAAAAGCTCGCCGTAGGGGGCAGCTATATTTATAGTGATGACCCCCTTAACAAAGAAGCGCTTGCCAGCATTAACAGTGTATTCACTCTCAATGACAAACTAAAATTAGTGGCAGAATACGCAAAAAATAACTCAGAAAACCCCAATTATCAATCTAGCAATCAAATTAATGCCAGCACATTAACTGCTAATGATACCAAAGGTAATGCGCTACGCATCGAGCTGAACTATGATAATAAGAAAAATACTCGTGCCAAAGCCTATTATAATGATGCGGATAAAGGTTTTGTTACCGGCGCGTCTCCCCTAACTGCTGGGCGGACCGAGTCGGGTATTACGATGACCCATACCTTGACTAATAAAAAAACAGCGCTAAAGCTTGAGGGTATTCGTTCTGAGGACCACACGACTAACGCTACTATCGAAGGGGTACAAGCCAGCGTGGAACATCGACTGAGCAAGAATGTCGTTGGTGAAGTCGGCATGCGCTATTATAAACAAGAAGCGGCTGTGCGTGCCATTCAAGGGGCAACCGATGTCGTGAATGTCACTGATAACACGACATTGGATGACAGCATCATTAACCAATCAGCGCTTAATCGCGTGAGTAGCTCAGTCAAAGACATCGAAGGCACCACAGCGCGCGCCCGTCTGACCGCCCGCATACCCAAGTTTAATAATGCTTTAGTATTTGCCGAATATGAGCAAGATATTGCGCACAGCGCGCGTAATGCAGCCTCCATCGGCGGTGAAACCCCGCTTGGCAAACTGGGTCGTCTATACGCCCGTCATGACCTCATCAACAGCTTATCAGGCAGCTATGGGCTTGATGACACCGAGGAGCGACAGCGCACGGTCATCGGTTTTGATGCCACGTATATGAAAGATGGTAAAGTTTATAGCGAATACCGTATGCGCGATGCCATTAGTGCACGCGAAGCTGAAGCCGCCATTGGTCTTAAAAACAAATGGTATGTACAACAAGGCTTGACCGTCAATACCTTGTTAGAACGTATCGAATCGCTTGAAGGTGAAAAAGACAGTACGGCAACGGCTGCAGGCGTTGGTATTGAGTATCTGACCAAAGACAACTACAAAGCATCTGGACGCTTTGAGCAGCGTTGGGGGGAAACCAGTGACACCCTATTAGCCAGTGCAGGTCTGGCTTATCGCTATAATAATGAGCTGACTTTTTTGGCAAAAGACATCTATTCACGCATCGACTATGACGAGGGACATCGTACGATTAACCGCATGCAACTCGGCGCGGCTTATCGAGACTACGACAGTAATCAGCTTGATATGCTCACTAAGCTTGAATACCGTCTGGATGACAATGCAACGGGTGATGACCCGTATCAAAAAGACGCGCTCGTCTGGTCATGGAGTGGCAATTACCATCCTACGCGCCCCCTTACTTTATCTGGTCACTACGCAGGAAAATATACTCAATATAGCGCCGACCATATTCTCTCTGACAATACTGCCCATGCCCTTTATGCAAGGGGCTTGTATGATATGAGCGAGCGTTGGGATATGGGTCTACAAGCCGGCAGTTACTGGAATAAGCAGGCGAATGATATTGCCTATTTGTTAGGTGCTGAGGTCGGCTATCGTCCGATGACCAACTTATGGGTCTCACTTGGCTACAACCTGATGGGTTTTGAAGATGAAGACATCGCTTATGAAGATACCACCCAGCAAGGTGCTTATTTTAGAGTCCGCTTTAAGTTCGATGAAGACTTATTCAAACAAGATAAGCCACGCCATAACAAGCGCTTGTTACCAAAAAAGACCCTATAGCCTTTACAAAACCCTATAGAATAAAGTCGTTAGGAGAACCCATTATTTTCTAACGACTTTTTATTTATCCTCATCTTTACAACATTTCCATAATACGTTTTGTACATCAATAAAATATCTGCACGATAAGGCAAGCTCTATGTTTAACCCTACTTTCTTAGCCAGCAAAGACACCATTGGCAGTTTGCTAACTCGGCTACCGTTATCAACATTAGCGGTCAGCTTACTACTGATAGCAGTATCACCAGCTCAAGCTGCTAATAGTCCTGCTACCGCTTGCGCCAGTAACCTTACATATTCTATTGACCAAAAAATCTCCCTATTCGCTAAAGGCGAACAACAGCAGCTGATTGACTGTATGCTCACTCAATTACAACCGTATCAGCAAAAAGAGCGTCTCGCGCGTCAGCAGTATTTGGCTTATAAAGCGCAAGCTTGGCTAAACTACGCCAACCATGAACATAGCATTAACAGTGAAACGGCGGCTGGGCGCCATGCCTTTCAGGAAGGTAGCAGCATACTGGCAGCGCTAAAAAATGGGACAGATGAGCAAATCAACCTTGCACCTAGTATTCCATCTACCTCAGCATTAATGCGTCCTGATTTATGGGCCGTGCTAAACGCATTAAAGGATAGCGGTGGTATTGCGCAGGCACCCCGAGAGTTAGCCTTTAGTGAAGTGGCACTGATTTGGGCAGCAGCAGAACAATGCGCGCATGGTTGGCGACAATCTGGTACTCACTTTCGCATGAGTGAGCGCTGGCTTGAGCAAGCACGTGAAGCCTATGTTAATGCTCATGACTCAAAGACAAACGTCGCTCTTGAAGAACGAATAAACAGTTATTTTAAACAATACTCGCCGTTGGATACTGGCGAAGATAAGTGTCAAGGTCAAGTACTACCAGCTAGCATGCCAAGCTCATCTGAATCCATTTCACATGAAGCAACTTTATTAAAAAAAGAGCGAAACTTAAAGTCAAATACCAAGTTAAATACGCAGCCAATAACCACAGTAATGCGCACCGACGCACTACAAATCGAAATTACTCGCACCTTATCTGCTGTCCAAGTGACACCTAATATAATACCAGTCATAGTAATGCCAGCGCCTATACCGATGCCCATACCAACAGCAACTTATCGTATCACTCAGTAATATTCATCAACAGCGTTACTGACCACCGTTAAAACTTATTAAGCTCTAAACTTATTATTCCTAAAATCTACACACAAAAAAGCCGAATTAATATTATCCGGCTTTTTCAAGTTTATAAAAAGATTAACGATGCTTACGAGGCAATTTTTCTGGTAAATAGCAGCGTAAATAGGCAATAGACGCCGTCGTCGCTTCTTGAATATAATGATCCGTGATGCCTTCATGAAGACGATAAGACAAGGTAAAGATAGCGTTTACGATACTATAAGTAATCAATAACACGTCTTCAATATCTTCAAAATTTGGCATCTCGTAACGTTCGTCCAAACGTTGATAAACCAATTTTACAATTTGATGATCCATGTCTTCACCAAAGCCATCCCCTTCAAAATCTGGCGTATTGGTGTCATAAATCAATTTGGCTTTGGTTTGGTCACTATGAAAGATTTGCACACAGCGCTCTACTAGTGCCGTTAGATAACCCTGCCATCTGTCATATTTCTCTGTCTCAACCGTTGCCAAGATTTCTAATATTTCAATCGCATTTAAAAAACGTAATGCTAAAAATATGGCTTCTACATTCGGGAAGAAATGATACGCTGAAGCGCGCGGAATATCTGCCTCTTCACACACTGCAGCTAATGTAATATCATTAATTGCCTGTGTTTCACTCAGCTTTTTAGCGCCCATTAATAACTTCTGGCGACGCGCGCGCCCTTGCTGACTGGTAAACTTAAACTTA
Organism: Psychrobacter sp. 16-MNA-CIBAN-0192; assembly: GCF_040309565.1. Classification (NCBI taxonomy): domain Bacteria; kingdom Pseudomonadati; phylum Pseudomonadota; class Gammaproteobacteria; order Moraxellales; family Moraxellaceae; genus Psychrobacter; species Psychrobacter sp. 16-MNA-CIBAN-0192. The sequence continues at coordinate 199,080 of NZ_JBEOOX010000005.1, read as the reverse complement.
TTTGGTACCAGCTTGCGTGCCAGCTCCGAATCTACCAATACATCTTCAATTTTTTCGTCTTTATTGTCACTCATGATGAACCTCTTGATGTTGTGCCCTATATTTGTTACTCAATGCGTACCACTACCTTTTTATTGATTAATCATTGCACTCAATTGGCAGATTTACGGCAGCTTAACAGTCAATACGACTACTATCCGTTTCAATAAAAACGCATCATAAATACTTGTACCTTATTAAGCAAGGGCGGATATGGGTTAAAATAATAATGTGTGAATCAATCGATAAAACAATATCTGTCTTAATCAAATACCCTGATCAAACGTGCAGCTTAATCTTGGCTCGTATAATACCATGATCAGTGACTCTATCGTCATAGTCCCACTTTAAATGATCATTAAAATAATCTACACGCTCAACTTGACCGAGCGCAAATTTACTCTCAGGCAAAAATTCTTCAGAGACAAATAACTGATCGATAACCTCAGGCATACCTTGATAAATATGAGTATAAGCCACGTCCTTCATCCAACCGTAGCGTGCTTGCACTCGCGCAGCATCATATAAGGCAACATCTCGCATGCTTTTATCATAATGCACTTCGCTGGTCTCAGTCATCAATTGGGTCGTGACGCTGTCAGTGACATCATTCATATCACCCAATAAAATAAGCGGCTCACGCGTATGGTACAAACGCTCAATGATAGACAAACGTATCGATGCCGCTTCAGCTGCACGCATACATAGACTACGTAGCTTAGCGCGAATACGAATATTGGGATCGTCCATATCTTCTAATAATTGACCTGACGCATCTCTTAAGAAATAGGCACGTTTACTTTTAAGATGCGCAGTGATAATGGTTATCGGCTGCCCATGAGCATTAACGCGTAGCACCAGTGGCGGACGAACAAAGCGACGATAAGGTCCGATATCTGGAATATCGATCACTGCTTTGTCCGCAACATCTTCAAGTAAGCTGCTCTCTAACTGCTCAAAACGGCTGATAATCCCAACCGCTGGCGTATTTTGTGCACCGCGCCCTTGAGTATAAGGGCTTGCGATGTCATTGCTGGCAAGCGGTATCACGATATGTTCTGGTTTAAACCCCAAACCTTCAGCAACGGCTTCTAATGCTTGACTGTCCCACACTTCTTGTACCGCAATAATATCGGCATGGGCTTTAGCGAGTAAATCTGTCATCCCGCGTACTTTTTTCTCGTAGCTTTTGTTATCATAAGCGGGCGTATTTTCATAATAGATACGATTGGGGTTGGCAAGGTTAAGTAAGTTTGCGGTAGCAATATAAAAGCTATTCGATGCCTGACGTTTCGAATTATTTGTAGAATGGTTTTGATTAAAATTGGACATAAATGACCTATCGTTATTTATTATTCTAATAAGATAAAACTTTAGTGAATTATTAACCAAACAATCTATTGGTTATATAATTATTCTAAAGGTATCTGTTATTAATGGTAGATTTTTTAATAGTTAATATGTAACAACCTTTATTCTTTTAATTATCTATTAAATAAATTTTTCCTTACTAAGTTTCTAATTAACGCTTATTGTCTTTAGTGTTATCAAAATTGCTATTAAAATTGCTATTAAAATAAAAAAAGCCTCTAACGTCTTACGTCAGAGGCTTTTAACATCATTAGCACTTTATTTATTCAGATTTTGCAGTAAACGAACTATTTAATACGATTCCATGCATCGCGAGAAGCTAGGCGCGCATCATTCCATGCTAGTTGCGATTCCCCTTTTACCTCATTCCATGACTGCTCTAGTTCAGACTCATGGTCTTCAAAGCGGGCATCAACCGGATAACGGGCGCGGTTTGCATAACCAACGGCATAGGCTGGGTGCAAGTCACGGTCATAGTCTACACCATCTTTATAATAATCAGCATTGGCATATTCTGCACGCCAGTAGGCTTCTTCAAGGGTTGGATCAATGGCTTCAGCTGCTGCATGTCCTGCGCCGCCGCCAACGATTGCACCGATTGCACCGCCAATAAGCGTTCCTAATGGACCAGCTACTGAACCAATTGCGGCGCCAGCTACTGCACCACCCACACCGCCTACGCCTGTACCAACAGGATGCGAGCCTGGCTCACCGGTAATGATATCTGCGTTCAAATCTTTTTTTGACTCTTTAGATAAGTTCTTTACTGCATTACGATCGATTTCGTCATAGTTACTCATATTATTATTCCTATCAATGGATTGTATTATAATTTTATTATTAATGAATAAAAACTTGGCTGCTATTAATTGACAATAGCCTACTTATTCGAACCATCTGTAGTATAGAAAATCGAGGAAGTCGCTAATAGCTTGATTATGTAATCTGTGTCCATATTGTTATTAGCTTAGGTTACAACGTGTAGCTGACTTAAATTATTATTTATTGGATATTGTTGAAAAATATACACTTATCAAGCCTAATAATACTTCTATAACAAGGCTCTCTTTATCGCCTGTTGCCACTTATAAAGATGCTGCTCGCGTTGGTCAGCCGACATAGTTGGCTCAAAGATACGTTCCACTTGCCAAGAGTCTGCCATTATTGTGTCATCGTACAAACCGCTTTTCAGTCCTGCCAATAATGCGCTGCCTTTTGCGGTGATTTCTGTATCCTTTGGACGCAATACTGGAACACCTAACAAGTCGGCTTGAAACTGCATAAGAATATTATTATGAGCAGCACCGCCATCTACGCGCAATTCAGTTAGCGAATACGGGCTATCCTTTTGCATGGCGGTTAGGACGTCATAGGTTTGATAGGCAATGGCTTCAAGCGCTGCACGAGCGATATGCGCTTTTGTGCTACCACGACTAAGACCACTGATACTGGCATTAATATCCGAGCGCCAATACGGTGCGCCAAGTCCAGTAAACGCGGGGAGCAATACCACCTCTTCGCTACTGTCTACTTGCTGGGCTAAGGTTTCAATATCGCAGCTGTTGGTAATTATGCCTAGATTATCACGCAACCACTGCACGATGGCACCTGCCATAAAAACACTGCCTTCGAGCGCATAAGTCACCTCACGACCCGTTTTGGAGTTAGAGTCTTGTAATATGCGCGTGCCCGATTGTACCAATTGCCCAAGTAGGTGTTTTTCTTTCCAACTCGGTGCAGTATGATTAGATGACGTGTTCCGTTGCCAAGCAATGGTAGTCAACAATTGATGCTCGCTAAGCTTTGGGGTGGTACCGATATTCATCAGCATAAAACAACCCGTTCCATAGGTGTTCTTTGCCATTCCCGCTTCAAGACAACCTTGTCCAAACAGCGCTGCTTGCTGGTCGCCCAACACGGCTTGAATAGGGATTTGCTTCGCAAACAGCCCTTTTTTAGTTTTACCAAAGTCGCCATCTGACGGTAACACTTTGGGTAATATCGCCTGTGGAATATCAAAGATGGCACACAACTCATCTGACCATTGTAATTTGTGAATATCATATAACAAGGTTCGCGACGCATTGGTAATATCAATCACATGTTCGCCGCCGGTCAGCTGATAAATAAGCCAACTGTCAATCGTTCCAACCGCTATCTGCCCACCTTGACTACTATTTGCTCGTGCCTTAAGTGCAGGGTAATTCTCAAGTAACCATGCGATTTTACTGGCACTAAAGTACGGGTCAAGGCGCAAACCGGTCATCTTTTGCACATTATCTGCTAGGCTAAATTGATGATTGGTATTACCATTACTTTCAGTATCATAAGCACGGGCTAAATTCTCGCAATAGCTTGCAGTACGTCTGTCTTGCCAAATAATCGCTGGTGCGAGTGCCTTTCCGGTTTGCTTGTCCCAGATGACGATGGATTCGCGTTGATTGGTAATGGCGATACTTGACACGTCAGTTGCTAGCAATCCCGCTTGATTAATCACATCATGAGCGCAGCTGATTTGAGTTTGCCAAATTTGACGGGCGTCTTGTTCAACGTACCCCGCTTTTGGGGTTTGCAGAGTGGTGGGCTTTTGCACCATTTTTATTGGACGCGCTTGATCATCGTACAAGATTGCGCGACTTGAGGTAGTGCCTTGGTCTAAGGCTAAAATATATCCTGCCATTACGGTTCCCTTTTTCCTGCCCGCTTGTGTTTTAAGCGTTAAAATCTTAGATGTTAAATTTGAAATGTGCGTCTTGGCGCTTATTTTTATAAATCATTAACCTTTTAAATACTCGTTTTTATAAGCTATTACTCTATTTAATTTACTTATTCGTTTGAATGCACCAAAACAATAACGGCTAACAGGGACAAATCTTGTATAATTTTAGCCTAAAAATGATAGTACCCTTATATATTACAGGTGTTTTTGCATAGCTAATGCCTTATATTTAAATCGCTAATGGCTTATAAAAGATAATACAAGTTTTTAATGAGCATTGACCCGTCATGATTGTGGCTCTACAGTATGCATCTTGTTGTCCTCTCAACCTTTCTTATCAATGGCGTACTGAACTTATGAAATTTACGTTGTCGTCTTTATCTACTGCCATGATTGCTACCTTAGTAATGGGATTGACTACACCTACGGTTGCAGAGGTCAAAAATAAAGTTGCGGCTGAAGATAGCAATACTAATATAGATAACGTGAAAACCAGCCAAATTGCCAGCATGAATAAGTCGGCAGTGACAGAAATAAGCCGCCCTGATAGCAAGAATACGCACACGCTTAGTACTATAACTGACCCTATTACCCATAAAAATATTGATAACAGCTATCCGTTAGAAGTATCCAGTTTTTTAAGCCTCGAACAAGCGCAAAATATATTATTACAAGTCTCACCGAAACTGGCGGCTAATCAAGCTGCCATTGCTGCAAGCGATTATCAAACAGATGCGCTAAAAACGATAGACAATCCGTTTGTATTTGCCCAAGTATCTGCTAGTGCCTATACGCTGCAGGAAGACATTGATTTATCTAACTTGAAAAATGGCGTTATTAATGGGGTCAATAATGTCGGTGCGAACGTTGGCGATATTATTCCTTCTCTCCCTAACTTACCGAATTTTGGGGAGTTGGTGGGTGAGCGTTTGCCAAACAGCTATGATTTTAAACGTTCAGGCACACGGACAGGTGCGGGCGTTGGCGTGGTTTGGCCAGTCTATACCGCAGGGCGTACCACAGCATTAACAGGATTGTCGGATGCACGTACCCAAGAGGCAGTCGCGGATAGTGTCTTGGATAAAAACGAGCTATATAACACCTTAACTGAGCGTTATTTTAAAGCGCAATTGGCGATTATTGCTGCCTACTTACGTGAAGATGCCTATGATACCTTGCAGCAGACCGATCATATGGCAAAGCGCTTGTTTGAAGAAGGGTTTATCTCTCGGGTTGAGCGCCTAGAAGCTCAATCAGCCTTAGCAGATGCCAGTAGCGAGGCGGTCAATGCCAATAATGACGCTAGGCTCGCGATGATTGCGCTGCAACGTCTATTGCGTACCGACTATCCTATCAAACCGACCACACCGCTATTTGTCTCTAGTCGCCAGCTACCTGATGTCAGCTACTTTCAAGATCTGGCATTGCATCACCATCCAGGATTGCAAAAATTCGCAGCCAAACGAGCCCAAGCGCAGCATCTACATGCACTATCAGACACCGGTCATAAACCTACTGTTATGCTATATGGCTATGGCGAATTAGAAGCAAAGCCCAGCTGGGTTGCTGGCGTATCGGCAAGTTGGAAACTATGGGGTGGACTTGATAAAACTGCATTGCTTGCCTCAAGCAGTGCCAAAATACGTCAAGCGGATTTATCAGAGATTGAGCTTAGTGATAACTTATTACTACTGGTTGAAAAAAATTGGCACGATGTGAATAACGCCCAATCCCGTTATCAAGCGCTGCAAAGCAACGTTGACTTAGCAGCCGAAGTGTTACGTTTGCGCCGCTTGGGTCTCCAAGAAGGCGTTAATACCACCGTTGATGTGGTACAAGCGCAAACTCAGTATTTAAAAGCGCGCACCGAACAAGCACAAGCGGCAAACAATTATGTGCAAGGACTGTCAGCATTAATGCAAAGCTGTGGCACACCCCTCGCCTTTAACGCTTATTTAAATGCAGCCGATATCAGATTGCCGACTTTATATAGCGAATAGTTTTTAAGACCGTAAAGGAATAAATTTTAAATTTTTATCACTGCTATTATTTTATAGTTAAGTTATTAAAAATAAAACATTGCCTTGCTACTCCCTGATTTTATTGCTTTAGGAATCTCATAACCATGCACGACCCTAAGAATGATGTAGACAACGCTCAAAACTCTCACGATGCTACCGAGCAACATGGCGGGAAAAGCGCTGAGCACCTATCTACAGATATTAGGGAAACAGAAACAAATAAAACCCATATTAAAGACAATGAAGTTGAGCACGATGACGCGCTTGAAAACACGTCAAACATACCTGCCTACCAGCGTCGCCAATCAAAAACCAAATCTTCCGCTGTTATTAAAAAAGTTATTGTGGCACTGCTTATTATCGTCATTCTTGGTGCTATCGGTTATGGGTTATTAAAAAGCACGCAACATAACGAGCCCGAAGTGATTACCTTGCAAGGGCAAATGCAGATGCAACAAACCTCTATCGCAGCAAAAGTACCGGGGCGTATCGCTCAGATTTTAGTTACCGAAGGCGACATGGTCACTATTGGTCAGCAGCTGATTAAGATGGATTCTCCTGAGATTAATGCCAAGATTAATCAGGCGCGTGCAGGTAAGCAAATGGCACAAAGTCAGCTCGATAAAGCTGAAAATGGCGCACGTCCTCAAGAGATTGCTCAAGCAAAAGCGGCATGGCTTGCCAATAAAGCGGCTTCTGACTTAGCAGCCAACACTTATGAGCGCGTCAATCGCCTTTATGAAGAAGGCTTAATGGCGCGGCAAAAACGCGATGAAGCTTTTGCCCAATCGTTAGCCACTCAAGGTCAAACCGAAGCCGCACGATTGCAATATGATTTGGCGATGGAAGGCGCGCGTAGCGAAGACAAGTCGGCTGCCACGGCGCAAGTGGCGCAAGTCGATGCCAAGCTTGATGAAGCCTTGGTTGCCAAAGAAGAAGCAAACTTAAAAAGCCCTATTGCCGGTATTGTTGATAATGTGATTGTGAGTCCTGGTGAGGTCATCGGTGAAGGCGTGCCACTACTAACCCTAGTCGATACCAATAAGCAATGGGTGGTGCTTAACGTTACTGAGACGTACCTAAATCAATTTGCCATTGGTCAGCAATTTACCGGCACTATTCCTGCGCTGTCATCGCCCGACCAACCGTTTATCAGATCATTTACGGTTTATGCAACCTCAACGCTATCAGATTTTGCGACATGGCGACAGACCAACAGTGAGGATGGTTTTGATGTGCGTACCTTTGAAATCAAAGCACGCCCTACCACGCCTGACCCTCGAATTCGCGCAGGTATGAGCGTCATCGTGCGTATCACACCGCAAGTGTCCAATACGGCTCAATCTAATAAAGTTAAAGGGTAAGCAATGCGCCTTATTCAGGCTTTTAGTCGCAGTAGCGCTTATGAGTGGCGGTTTTTAGCCAAAAATCCGTGGGATTTGACCATGATAGTATGGTTACCACTTGCAACTGTCTTACTGGTGTGGTGGATTTTTTCCCAAACTCAAATCACTGATTTGCCGATTGGCGTAATTGACCAAGACAACAGCCCTATCTCTAATACAGTCGCGCGCTACTTAGAAGCCAGCCCTGATATCACCATTCAGCAATTTTATCACTTGCCAGCCACTGCAAAAGCGGCAATATTACAACGCGATATTTATGCGCTGGTTATTATTCCTGAAGACTTTGAGCGCAATATTTTATCCAGTAAACCTGCGCCATTGATATTGCAAGTTAATGCCCAATACGGCACCCATTCAGGTATTATCCAAAAAAGCGTGCAATCCGTAGCCGGCACCTTATCTGCAGGCGTTGAGATAAAACGCTTAATTAAACAAGGCATGGCGCCGTCGCAAGCGGCAATCGCCTATTCACCCATTAGTATTCAGCGTATCAGCTTGTTTAATGCGGCAACCAACTACCAGCAATTTTTAGCATCAACCGTCATTCCAGCGTTATTGCATATATTAGCGATGGTAATTGGTGCAACCACTATCGGGCGCGAGCTGCGCGATAAGCGGCTAGGACGCTGGTATCATTTTATAGCGCTTGGTTATCCTGATTTAATGTTAGAAAATAGCAATAGTTTAAACAGTAATGCGCTACAAACCGCGGATAAAACTTTATATCAATCAGTATCAACGCCAAAAAAATTACAGCTAACTGTCATAGCAGCTGGTCTGTTAGGTAAATATGTTTGGGCAATGCTTGCCTATAGTATTTGGGCAGCGTTGGCGTTATGGCTTGCTACTCGACAGCAAGCGGTTGCTGTTGACTCGTTAATAATCACATATTGCGGTTTATTATTATTGATGGCACTTTCCTTTTGGCTGGGAGCAATCTTTACCCTTGGCTCGTTTTCTTTACGCACGGGCTTGTCCGCAACTGGTTTTATCTCAGCACCCTCTTACGCCTTTGCCGGGGTCACTTTTCCTTATATTGCGATTAGTGACAGTGCCCAGCATTGGTCAGATGCGCTGCCGCTCACCCATTATTTAAAGCTGCATATCGCACAATTACAAATGCAAGCACCCGTTGCTATTTCCATGCCTATTATTTATGGCTTGGCATTGGCAACTATTGTGGCAATGAGCTTAACCACTTTATTCACCAAACGCGCTTTGGCGCATCCTGAACGTTGGGGCGCTCGCTAATGTCGAAATCAAATCTTATCCCACAACATACACTCTCAGCGCAGACTTTTTTGGGTAGTTTTATACAAACGCTTAAAGACATCTTTGTAGATAAAGGTGTGCTATTAATGCTCATTATTGCACCTATTATTTATGGCTTTTTTTATCCGTGGCCGTATTCAGCAGAAGTGGTCAATCATGTGCCCGTTGGTATTATTGACCATGATAATAGTGCGCTATCACGTACGATTGTCCATTATTCAAGCGCCAGTCCACAAATTGATGTCGAAACCTTTCATAATGAGCAAGCAGCAAAAACAGCGATTTGGTCGGGTGCCATTGCTGGCTATATGATTATTCCAAGTGGGCTTGAGCAACAAGTATTATCAGGAAAAGCCGCCAGTGTCAGCGTGCTTGGCAATGGTGGTTACTTTATTTTAAATAGAAACGTGCAACTGGGATTTTTGCAGGCGGTCAGTACCGTGTCAGCAGGCATTGAGGTAAAGAAAAACGTGGCACAAGGGGCATATTCGCCTACGGCTGCAAAAAATACCCAAGCCGTGCCGTTACAAATTATTCCGTTATACAACCAAACTCAAGGTTATGGCGCTTATGTTGTGCCGGCGGTTGCAATTCTTATTTTGCAGCAGACATTATTAATGGCGACGGCAATGCTCATTGGCACGTGGTATGAAGAGCGCCGCCATGCGACCAGTATCCGCGGCTGGCTTGGGCGCATTACAGGGTTAAGCTTGCTCAGCTTTTTGATTGGCTGTTTTTATTATGGCTGGATGTTTGAGCTGCATGATTATCCACGCGGGCAGAATATGCTTGGCAGCTTGCTGTTTTTAGCGCTATTTTGCCCAACAGTAGCAACTCTTGGCTGCGTACTTGGCTTATGGTTTCGCCAGCGCGAACGCAGCTTGCAGATATTAATTTTTAGCTCGCTACCGATATTCTTCTTAAGTGGCTATCCTTGGCCTGCCAACCAGTTGCCAGAAGTTTTGCAAGTCATACGCTGGCTGGTGCCGACCACGCCCGGGCTAAATACCTCGGTACAATTAAATCAAATGGGTGCCAGTATTACGCAAGTGGCTACGGGTTTTTACGTGCTTGCCGGATTATGGGTATTTTACTTTATTCTACTGTTATTATTTCGCTGGCGTATGCAGGATGCTCGCCCCATTAAAGATGTTACAGTTGAAAATAGAAAGGCTTGATAAGCATTAAAATAAAAAACTCATTTTAACTTCCTAAAAAATGCATAAAAAAAGCGCCTGTACTATGACAGACGCTTTTTTATTAGCTCATTTTAATGCTTACATCCTTCTTTAATCCTTGCAACCTTTAAAATATACGGTTCAAACCATTTAATGCCGCAACGCGATAGGCTTCTGCCATGGTTGGATAGTTAAAGGTGGTATTAACAAAGTATTCCAGCGTGGCGTTACATTTCATCACCGCTTGCCCAATGTGAATAATCTCAGAAGCATGATTGCCGTAGCAATGAATCCCTAAAATCTCTAACGTCTCACGGTGGAATAAGATTTTTAGAACCCCTGAGCGCTCACCTATAATCTGGGCACGCGCCAAGTGTTTAAAGAATGCCTGACCCACTTCATAAGGTACTTTGGCATCTGTTAATTCTTGCTCGGTTTTGCCAATGCATGAAATTTCAGGAATGGTATAAATGCCGGTTGGGACGCTTGATACTGGTTCTGCATCAAGATCACCGACCATGAATGCTGCCGCACAGCGCCCTTGGTCATAAGCGGCAGATGCCAATGACGGCCATCCGATAACGTCGCCCGCCGCATAAATGTTTTCAACTTCAGTACAATAAGTATCATCAACTTTGAGCTGACCGCGACTATTGGCTTCTAGACCTAAACATTCTAAGTTTAAGCCTTCAGTATTACCTGAGCGTCCATTTGACCATAAAATCGCATCGGATTTGATTTTCTTACCGCTTTTTAGATGCAAAATCACACAGTCATCATGCGTTTCTAGATGGTCAATTTCCTCATTACTACGGATAACCACACCGAACTGACGGAAGTCATGAGCAATCGCATCACTGATTTCACTATCAAGGTAGCTTAGCAGCTGATTTTGATTATTAATCAAGTCGACTTTATAACCAAGACCGGTAAAGATAGAAGCATATTCACAGCCAATCACACCTGCGCCATAGATAATGATTTTTTTGACCACATAATCCATTTGTAAGATTTTGTCAGAGTCAAATACACGTGGATGATTGAAATCTAACATATCAGGACGATACGGACGGCTACCTACCGTAATAATCGCTTTATTAAAAGTGATGGTTTCAAACGTATTGTCATCAATCTCAATACGTATGGTGTTTTTATCAACGAAATTTGCCCAACCGTGAATCACTTCAATTTGGTTGCGCTCATAAAAACGAGTGTGCGTCTGCACCTGTTGCAAAATCACTTTGCGAGCTTTGGCAAGCACGATATTAAGTGGCACTTGATGATAATCCATTGCCTTAGTAAACATCTGGTCACGGCGAAAGTTAATCAAGTTAAAGACGGATTGACGCAGCGCCTTACTAGGAATCGTACCAACGTGAGTACAGTTACCACCGACTTGTTCACGCGGATCAATGACCACAACTTTCTTGCCAGCTTTCGCCAGCTTCATCGCAGCGGCTTCACCAGCAGGACCTGCGCCTAATACGACTGCATCATATTCAAACTCATGCTTATCGCCTTTAAGACGTTGTGAGTCCTTGGTAAAGCCAGATTTTACATCGATACGGGTATCGTCTAGTGGATTGACCAAATCTGGATGATGCATGATATCGTCATTAATCTGCTCATGCGTTTGTTCAATACGCTCATTTTTACTAGCAGGCTCAGTCACTTCAGGCAGTGCAACAGGTGCGCTGCCACTGCTTTTATTAGAAACTTCAGTAGTCACATCACGACCGGTATCATTAGTGGTATCGCCTTTACTTTTTCTTCCCATTGTATCCTCTTTACTTTATGATTTTTCAGCGGGTTAATAAATAATCGTTACATACTATAGTGTTCGCTATAGTGAATTTTTATGGCTTTTAGCTGAGCCTAATATTAAATTGTTTTTATACCGTATAACGTTAATGCTATAGGGTACGGAAACTTTAGCCAATGCGGCGCTTTAGCCCAGTCATCTGCAAGATACGCGTGGCAATCTCTTCAACGGACATCTCAGATACATCGAGACTTGGAATACCTTGTGAGGTATAGATGCCTTGTATCGCGCGCTGCTCTTGCTGACATTGCTGATAGCTTGAATAACGACTGCCAGCGCGGCGTTCTTGACGGATTTTAACCAAGCGATCGGTATCAATGATGAGCCCAAAGAGCTTATCTTTATGCTCGCGCAACGCTTTTGGCAACTGATTGTCGTATAAATCATCTTCAGTCAGCGGATAGTTCGCCGCCCGAATACCAAATTGTAGCGCTAAATATAACGATGTCGGTGTCTTACCCGAACGCGATACGCCAATCAAAATAATATCGGCGGCATGATAATGACGAGTGCGCGCCCCATCATCATTATCAAGTGCAAAATGCACCGCATCGATACGCTCTTTATAAGTCTCAGAGTCTACATGATCATGCGCATGCCCAGAATCACCATCCGGTTCCACACCTATTTCTTCTGCAATACGCCCAATCAACCCTTCATACATATCTAAATTACAACTGCGAGCCGCATTTATCTTTTCACGAATCTCAGGATTGACAATCGTATCAAATACCAAAGGCAATAGACCATCACGCTGATAAGCAAGATTAATTTGCTCAACCGCATCGTCGGCGCGCTCCAAGGTATCGACGTAAGGCAACACACGCGTTTCAAATGGCACCGAGGCAAATTGACTTAATATCGAACGACCCAACGTCTCAGCAGTAATCGCTGTCCCATCAGAGATAAAAAACGCACTACGGAGGGTTTGTGAATTGTCCAAGCTTAGCGCATGGTGATTTTGAATCGTGGGTTTGTTTTGCTCAGACGGATTGCTTGAATACATAACTGAAAAACCTCGATAGGTGCCTTTGAATAGGTGACTTATTAAGCATAAGTTAAACATAGGTTAAGCATTGATGACTGACATTATACTCACAATAGGCAGCCAATAGAAATCAATGTTAGCATAACTCTTAAGCCTGCGTTTTAGTCATCATTTTAGACTTATCTATCTCTATTTCTCTATCATTTATTTTTATAATGCCGCGTTACCCTTTATTATCGTTATTTATTAGCCTTTAATACGCCTTAAATAACGTTTTATCGTCCTATAAAAATGTCTAGTCATCTATCATCCACAATAGTGAAAAATATGCATTTCCTTAAAAACTCGATTATTTTTCATAAACAAGCGAAGTATTGTCCATATTTAGAAAATATTTGCCAAAATTACTCGAAATCGTCCAAATATACGGGTATAATCTGGCGTTATAATCTTTACTAAATAACCTTATTTTCTGGAGTTATCATGGCAGCGGAATCTACAGCACTTGTAATTAATCTTGATCAGTTAGGAAAAGACGACATCGAAATGGTCGGTGGCAAGAATGCCTCACTTGGTGAAATGATCAGTCACTTATCTGATTTGGGCGTTAGTGTTCCAGGCGGCTTTGCCACAACTTCAAATGCTTTTTATCGTTTTTTAAACGAAACTGGCTTACTGGACAAAATTAACAGTGAGCTGAAATCGCTTGACGTTGATGACGTTGTAAAACTTGCCGCAACCGGTAAAAAAATCCGTAACTGGATTGTTGAGCAAGAATTACCAAAAGATTTAGAGCAAGCCGTGCGTGATTCATTTGCAGAAATGAGCGATGGACAAGAAATTGCAGTTGCCGTACGTTCTTCTGCCACTGCTGAAGATTTACCAGATGCGTCATTTGCTGGTCAGCAAGAAACTTATTTAAACATTCGCGGTATTGATAACGTTCTTATTGCTATTAAAGAAGTATTTGCCTCTTTATACAATGACCGCGCAATCTCTTATCGTGTGCATAAAGGTTTTGAGCATGAAGGCGTCGCATTGTCTGCTGCCGTACAACGTATGGTACGTTCAGAAACGGGCGCAGCTGGCGTGATGTTCACTCTAGATACCGAAAGTGGCTTTGACCAAGTGGTCTTTATCACGTCAAGCTATGGCTTGGGTGAAATGGTTGTGCAAGGCGCAGTTAACCCTGATGAGTTCTATATCTCAAAGCAATTACTAGCCAATGGTAAACCTGCGATTATTCGCCGTAACCTTGGTAGTAAGCAAAAGAAAATGATTTATGGCGAAGAAGGCAGCACTGCCAAATCGGTTAAAGTCGTTGACGTTGAAAAGCAAGAGCGTATGCAGTTCTCGTTGACTACTGAAGAGCTGACCAATCTTGCCAAGCAAGCTGTGACCATTGAAAAGCATTACGGTCAAGCGATGGACATCGAATGGGCAAAAGATGGCGATAGCAACGAGATTTTTATCGTGCAAGCCCGTCCTGAAACCGTTAAGAGCCGTCAAGACAGCAACGTGATGGAACGCTATGTCATCGATACTAAAGGTGCCAAAATCTTATGCGAAGGTCGTTCAATCGGTCAACGTATTGGCGCGGGTAAAGTACGTATCGTTAGCAACTTAAATGAGATGGACAAGGTTCAAGAAGGCGACGTTCTGGTTTCAGACATGACCGATCCAGATTGGGAACCGGTTATGAAACGTGCGGCAGCGATTATCACCAACCGTGGTGGTCGTACGTGTCATGCCGCCATTATTGCGCGTGAGCTTGGTGTACCGGCTATCGTTGGTTGTGGTAACGCCACTGAATTATTGGTTGATGGTCAAGACGTCACCGTATCTTGTGCCGAAGGCGATACTGGCTTTATTTATGAGAGCCAAATTGACTTTGAAATACAAACCAATTCTATCGAATCTATGCCTGATTTGGCATTCAAAGTGATGATGAACGTCGGTAATCCAGACCGTGCCTTCTCATTTACTCAAATGCCAAATGAAGGTATTGGTCTTGCCCGTCTTGAGTTTATCATCAACCGTATGATTGGCGTGCATCCAAAAGCGTTACTGAACATGAACAGCTTACCACGCGAAGTGGCACAAGCTATTAATGAGCGCATCGCTGGTTATGCCTCACCTGTTGATTTTTATGTGGATAAATTGGTTGAAGGCATCTCAACCTTAGCCGTTGCCTTTATGGATCAGCCAGTTATCGTACGTATGTCTGATTTTAAATCAAACGAATACGCTAACTTGCTTGGTGGTAAGTTATACGAGCCATCAGAAGAAAACCCAATGTTAGGCTTCCGCGGTGCCAGCCGTTATGTGTCGGACAACTTCCGTGATTGCTTTGAGCTTGAATGTAAAGCTCTGAAACACGTACGTGATACCATGGGCTTGACCAACGTCGAGATTATGATTCCATTCGTACGTACCGTTGATGAAGCCAAGCAAGTACTTGAATTACTTGAGAAAAATGGCTTAAAACGTGGCGAAAACGGTCTGCGCGTCATCATGATGTGTGAGCTACCAACCAACTGTTTACTTGCTGATGAGTTCTTAGAACACTTCGATGGTTTCTCAATTGGTTCAAACGATTTGACTCAGTTAACGCTAGGTCTTGACCGTGACTCAGGCATCATCTCGCATCTGTTTGATGAGCGCGATCTTGCAGTGAAGAAACTATTGTCTATGGCGATTGAAGCCTGCCGCAAAGCCAATAAATATATCGGCATCTGTGGTCAAGGTCCATCCGACCATCCAGATTTCGCTTTTTGGTTAATGGAACAAGGCATTAGCTCAGTATCACTGAACCCTGACTCTGTACTTGATACTTGGTTCTTCCTAGCAGGTGAAGAAGCATAATAAACGGTCATCATTGCTAGAAAAACAATAGGCTACAGCTAGCTATTATTAATAAATAAGTATTAGCGTACATTTTAGGGTTTGTCTGCCATTTATCATTTATACTGATGAGTGACCAGACAAACCCTAAGCCGTATATGGCGGATGCTAAAATTGTCTCTAGCCTTTACTAAATGTGTTAATAAAGCTCACTTGTTAATGGCAACCGTATCCTAATATAATACTATAAGACATAACTCCCAATGAATGTAGGCAACTATGCAGATTTTCCTTGCTCGAAATAACGTACAAGCCGGACCTTATAATTTAGAACAACTGAACATCATGCTGGCATCGGGTGAAGTGACACTTGATGACTTAGTATGGCATGACGGTTTAGATCAATGGCAGCGTCTTGGCGATTTAACCGGTAATCAAACCGTGTATCGTCCACTTCCTACTGCCACAATGAATAACACCAGCACCGATGACCATATTATTAATAATGTCACTGTGTTTCCAGAAGACACCAATAACGCTCAAAGCAATTCAGATAATAAAGTCTCTATTGATAGATTGTATGGCAAAGCAGAGCGTCCAGCAGATAATGCCAAGATGGATATGACGAGCAATCGTCAGCAAACGCCAGCCCATAATGTCTCCTTAAATAAGTCGAATAACGCGCCCATTTCTGCCAAAGATAAAGTGGTTGGAAATGTGGTCTTAGCTCCTATCATGTCACGACTATTAGCGACTGCGATCAATGGTTTGCTATATGTGCTATCTATCGTTCCATTGGTAATGGCATTAACTAAGATGAATATTGACTATACTAAGTTTCAAGATATCCAAAATATAGATGCTGCGTATCAATACTCCATGACCCTAATGGAGAACATCCCAAGCGCCACTTTGATGATGTCACAGGTGATGGTTTTTGGGCTATTTACCTTGCAGCTGTTGTTTATTATGCTGCGTGGTCAGTCACTTGGTAAGCTATTAACTGGTATCCGTGTGGTAGATCAAACCACCCATCGCTTGCCATCATTTATTAAACTGGTCGGCATGCGTACCCTAATGCTGTTTATCATTTATAATTTGCTGTTTTCCTTTACCAGCTTTTTAGGGTTTATAGTAATTGGGATGCATTATTATGCAGCATATAAAAGCCCACAAAATATCGGCTGGCATGACAAACTTGCTAAAACCCTAGTAGTCAAAGCAGATAATAGCCAATTGGTAAAACGCAAAAAATAACG
Organism: Psychrobacter sp. 16-MNA-CIBAN-0192; assembly: GCF_040309565.1. Lineage (NCBI taxonomy): Bacteria > Pseudomonadati > Pseudomonadota > Gammaproteobacteria > Moraxellales > Moraxellaceae > Psychrobacter > Psychrobacter sp. 16-MNA-CIBAN-0192. The sequence goes on along the minus strand of NZ_JBEOOX010000005.1, from coordinate 182,161 downwards.
CCATTAGTAATAGATTATCCTTAGTCATATAAAGAGCAGCGTTCAAACGTTGCTTTTTTATTTGCCTGTATTATTTATTTTATAATTTTATTAAATGCGTACAGGCGATAACCCTTTGTGTTCAGGTAGAGTTGCTGCTATAATACGGCGCTTTATAAGCTAAGCTTATCCCTCATTATTTTGAGGCTTATCATTTTGAGAATTATTATTTCGAAACTCAGTATTTTAAGATTAAGTTTACCTCATAGATCTCCTTGCTATTAACATAGGGTTGATAGCTACTAATCCGTAAGGAGTCCATTATGCGACATTACGAAGTGGTGTTACTTGTACACCCAGACCAAAGCGACCAAGTTGTCGGTATGGTTGAACGCTACATCAAGTTGGTTCAAGACAACAACGGCATCATCCATCGTCTAGAAGACTGGGGTCGTCGTCAATTGGCTTACCCAATCGACAAGATTCATAAAGCTCATTACGTTCTTTTCAATATCGAAACTAACGGTGAGACTTTAGCTGAGCTTGAAGAGCTGTTCCGTTATAATGACGCGATCATTCGTAGCCTAGTCATGCGCCGTGACGACGCAATCACTGAAGAGTCGCAGTTAGCTAAGAATGCCGATGAAAAACGTGCACGCAAAGCAACAACTACTCGTCGTCCAGACAGTCGTGAAAACGATAATGACGACAACGACCACAGTGAAGACTAATTAAAGGAGAATACTTATGGCACGTTTCTATCGCCGTCGCAAATTCTGCCGTTTCACTGCTGAAGGCATCACTCACATCGATTATAAAGATGTAGAATTGCTAAAACAGTATATCAGTGAAAATGGTAAAATCGTACCTAGCCGTATTACTGGTACATCTACTAAATATCAGCGTCAACTAGCGACTGCTATCAAGCAAGCTCGTTATCTTTCGCTATTACCATACACTGATAACCATCAGGGTTAACCGTTAACTAGGAATGACTCATGCAAATTATTTTGTTACAGCGTATCGTCAACCTTGGTAAACTCGGTGAAACTGTCGATGTAAAACCAGGTTACGGACGTAACTTTCTTATCCCTCACGGCAAAGCGTTACCTGCAACTGCAGTTAACATTGAAAAGTTCGAAGCACGTCGTGCTGAACTTGAAGCTGAAGAGAAAAAAGAGCTCGATACCGCTCAAGAACGTGCTGATGCATTGACTGACGTTAATGTGATCATGCGTGCTAAATCAGGTGACGAAGGTAAATTATTTGGTTCTATCGGTACACGCGATATCGCTGAAGCATTAACCAACTCAGGTTTAGAAGTAGATCGCGCTGAGATCAAGCTTCCTGAAGGTGCATTACGTCAAGTGGGCGAATATAATGTTGATATTCAACTACATCATGACGTTACTGCCACTATCTTAGTTACCATTCTTTCTGAAGATGGTGATGACCAAGCAGTAGAAGATGATCAGAGCGAAGATGACTATTCTGAAGAGTAATCTTTAGCGTAACAGATTCAAATCTGAAAAAAGCCAGTAGCTTATGTTACTGGCTTTTTTTGTGACTGTTTTTATAGCTAAGAAATATTGTCGGCAAGCATTTTTAATCTAATGCCCCAGCCAACACTTTAAATATACGTGCATCATTTGCTTGTGCCACATTAAAACGCATAAAGCATTCTGCATTTTGTGATTGGCTAAACGCATTACCCGGAGCTAGGACTACGCCCTGCGCCAAGCATCGGCTTGCTAATATAGCCGCGCTATTATTGTGAGGGAGTTTGCACCACAGAAACATACCAGCCTGAGGTATCAGCCACGGCACAATACCCAATGTAGCCAAGCGTGGCACCGTTTGCGCTCGTGCACGTGCTAAACGAGTATGTATCGTACTCATATGCTTACGGTAACCACTATCAGTTAATGCAGACAGCACGACTGCTGCCGCCAATTGTCCACCACCAAAGCCCGTCGCTATTTTTAAATCTAATAAGCTTTCTACCCATTCAACAGGAGCCGCAATATAACCACAGCGAAGGGATGCCGATAATGTTTTAGAAAAACTACCTATGTAAAACACTCGTGACAAACCGTCTAATGCAGCAAGCCTAGGCGCTGGAGTGGTCTCAAAATCTGCAAAAATATCATCTTCAATAATATATAGCCCTGCTGCCTGCGCCAATTGCAGTACACGATATGCCGTTGCTGGCGATAGCGTTGCGCCAGTTGGATTATGTATCGCCGCATTGGTAATATAAAGACGTGGCTTATGCTCTTCTAAAATTGTTGCAAAGGTATCCACATCTGGACCAGTTGGCGTATAAGGCACGCCCACTACTTTGACCCGATGCGCGCGCAATAAGGCATGGAAGTTAAAATAGCAGGGATCATCCACGACTACAGTATCACCTGGGCTCAATAAAAAGCGAAAAATCAGGTCTATGGACTGTGTGCCGGATTCCGTTAATATCACTTGCGATGGTTCCGCATCAATACCTAAGCCAGCCATACGCCGTGCCAGTAATTGCCGTAGTGCTAGCAACCCCAATGGCGTCGCATATTCACTAATCACCTGAGAATCAGCTCTTGCGACCTGCCGTAATCCGCGACGCATACCCTCTTCATACAACCAATCTGGTGGTAACCAGCCACAACCCGGTTTTAAAGCACTATTAGAAGGCTCTAAAGACTGTCTCGATATCCATAATGGGTCTACCGCTCGATCAAGGTTTGGACTCATATCTGCCAAAGACAGCGGTGCCGTAATATCTGCAACGTAAAAACCAGCGCCAGGACGAGAGTATATGACCCCCTCTGTTTGCAACCGCTCATAAGCTTCTACGACTGTTGACGGTGAACAGCCATGGCTTTTAGCAGCGGCACGAACAGAAGGCAAGCGGGTGCCCGGCATATAGATAACAGTTGCTATCTTTGCTTTCACATCTGCCATGACTGTCTCAATGCGAGTTAAGGTAGCTTTCATTTTTCACTCATCTGTTATTCTCTCTACTTTACTGTATGGGTTAATGATGCCAAACAGTTCTTTCTAATTGTACTGGACTGTATATAGATATGCCTACCATAAATTTGTTTTAATCATTGCATTAAACATACAGTGAGATGACGATGAAAAAGATAACTCAAGGATGGATTAGCGGTTTTATTGGCGTGGTTATTTTTGCAGGGTCGCTGCCAGCAACACGCCTAGCGATTATGGGATTTGATCCTGTATTTCTTACCGCTGCAAGAGCAATTCTTGCCGCCTTACTTGGCGGCGCAGTATTATTATTATTAAAACAACGTATGCCGACTAAAGCTGATTTTCCGGCATTAGCTATTGTGACTTTGGGCGTGGTCATTGGGTTTCCTCTACTAAGCGCATTGGCATTACAATATGTCACCTCTGCACACGCGATAGTATTTCTAGGAATATTACCGTTATTTACCGCCATCTTTGCGGTTTGGCGTGGGAGCGAACGTCCTTCTGCCCTATTTTGGTTATTTGCTTTATTAGGTAGCTTTTTTGTCGCCGGTTATGCCGCATTAAGCAGTGGACACACCTCGTTGGTAGGAGGCTTGCTTATGATGGGCGCTGTCGTGGCTTGCGCTCTTGGTTATGCAGAAGGTGGACGTTTATCAAGAGTATTAGGGGGTTGGCAGGTCATTAGTTGGGCATTGGTACTATCGTTACCTATTATGTTACCTATCGCGTGGTTAACATGGCCAAAATCTTTGGTAGGAATAAGCATAACAGCATGGGCAGGCTTAATTTATGTGTCTCTATTCAGTATGTTTATCGGCTTTGTGTTTTGGTATCGCGGCTTAGCTTTGGGCGGTATTGCAGCAGTAGGTCAGTTACAACTGATGCAGCCCTTTCTAGGTTTAACATTAGCGGCTATCTTGCTTCATGAAACAGTAAGCATCGGTATGCTAATAAGTACATTAGGCGCAGTAGCTTGCATGGTAGGCGCTAAAAAATTCGCAGTCTAAATGATATTGATAAATAACATTAACTTTCAGTACTAAATGCATAAAAAAATCCGACCACCTAAGTGATCGGATTTTTAATGTTTGGTGGAGATGGCGGGAGTTGAACCCGAACCAGTCCTACACTATCACACGCTATCATATTCATGGCTAACAATATCAATGACTTATGATAACAGAATGTGATTAGATGTGATAGCGTATGACTATAGGCTGCCAAGAATCATGTCACAGGCTAATATTAATACTTCTTCAAATCCATGCCCGTTAAGAAAGTTTGAGCATAATTAGCAATTGCAGCAGCCTTGTCACTTCCATTAATTACCCAACGCGCTGCAATAAATTCCTTGTATGTGCCAAGCGCAATCTGATCAGGAATGCTTTTCCCAGTAAACCAGCCTTGCATTGAGCCTGTAACGATAATATCTGCTGAGTGGTGAGGCAGTAATGCTAGTTCAGGCTTGTTAGCAAAGTCTACGCCCAACTCCTCGCTAGCTCTAATGTAATTATCCAACCAAGTTAATTGCGGATAGCCACGCCCATAATACAAATGCGGATACTCAGACCGCAGATAAGCTGGATGATGCTTGGCGCCATTGCGGATACCATATTCGACACCTTTGCTATTTTTAAACCATTGACCGTATCGCTTTTTGCTACCCTTACCGTACTCAGCAATTGGTTGCATCTTAAAAGCCGTTTCGTGCCATGTCGTTGCTAAAATATATGCTGCGTGTTGGGGTCGTAGTTTGGCGCGATTACAAGCGTCCATAATAAAATTAAAACCATCCACTTGTGATTGGCTAAAGCCGCCAAGCTTACGGCGCAAATATGGCCAGTTAAAGTCAAGCTCAAGCTCCTTTTCTAAAAATACGGTGTGTGATGCATCGCCCCACCAGCCGTCAGCGAGCACACCCATTTCTTTTTGCATATCAATTACAGCCATAATCCTTACCTCAAAATTTAGATATAAAAAAAGCCCCAAATCGGGGCGGTATTGCATGAAATAGTTTTAACTAAATTCATGACTAGGTGTTTCGGGATATACCCTATGTTCATCTAATAAACTGTTCTCAGTTCGTAATCTAATATTTACATGCCACTTATCATCAACGATAGTAACGACTGGCTCCGCTTCTAAATCGTTCGCATCATATTCATAGTTTTTAATCTGACCGATATCATAGCGTACGTACTGGCTGGGATGCAGTGCTTCCAAAATAGGATTTAAAGACTCATTAGCTTTCTGCTCGGTATCAAACTTCAAATTGTAATCAAACATTAGTTAATCTCCAGATATCGTATCTTGCCGTAGCCGCTATGTACTAGCTGACCGTTTACGATAGATAGGTTTAGGGTGCTGTCCCAATCTCCAGTTAATTTTGTACCTAAGATTTTGGAGGAGAGGAGATCAGCAGGGCGTGTGATTGATGCTGTTGTTGTTTTAATTGGGCTGGTTGGTAGTTCTTGAGTGTTGATACTTTCAACCTGATAATATAAAGGATATTGATTTGGTACGTTTGGATAAACCAGTCCATTTATAGACGATACATCTGCTGGAATTTTAACAAAATAATCAACCATACCAATGTGATTTAGTGGTGTCGCACCATTTGTACCGGTCCGCATAACACTAAAACTAGCTACTATGCCGACAGTCGAAAATATACGGTTGCCTTGTGATAAGGCAGCAAAAGGTAATGGATATAGAAATGCAAAGCCGGGTTCAACGCCGTCATAAACCCATTTACTATTAGGATTTAAAACCACGCCTCGTTTTGCGTAGCTGCCTTCAGGGGGTAAAAAACTCCACGCTGCATAATTTGTAGCGCTCTTCTCTATCAACAACCCCTCATCAAATCTCGGCACATCAATACTGTACTCTTGCAAACCAGCATCTTTAACGAGCCACGCCTTACCTGCGCGGCTGAAATTAAACAGGTCTGCAAAATTACTGATAGAACCATCTTGTTTATACTCATTAGTGACAAAGTTTGCAGACAGTTTGGGCGCATCGCTAACCCCAAATCCAAAGCGCCGCATAGCAAGGGCTGTTCGATTGAGTCCGTACGTTTTAAACATGTTAGCCTCACTTAATGATATTAATAACCGCCGTTGTCGCAGACGGATTTATTAATCGACACCAAATTGGCGCTTTATACGAAAAATTAACTGGCTCGTTAATCTGTATGAGTAGCCCAGCGCCGTCAGCTGGCGCTGTTAATCCGCTCGCAAACTTAAATTGCTCATAGCTGTAAACAGATTGCACAGTACAATCTGAATCGCTGATTTTCTGCCATGTTTTTGTAATTGTTAACTGCGTGGTAGTAGCCATTTTGTGTTCCTAATTTTAACTGGTATTAAAAGAGCCTCAATTAAAGGGCTGGGTTTATTTTTTTAATGCGCTTACGTCTCTCTAATATAGATTCTGCGATATACAAGCAGTTAATTGCTAACAAAAGCAATCTAAATGCCGTATCAAACATCTCATTAACCAAGTCGTAAGGATAATCATAATGTAAAGCTAGCGTCCAAACTGTAAGCCACATGCACACCTTGCTAGCCCTGATTGGACACTTGGTGTCAATCTTGCGTGTAAAAACCACTATCAAGCACGCCATCAGCCCGAAAAATGGCGCGAGATAACCAACAATACTAATCATTTGCTACCTCCGTTACTTGCGATGGCGGTGCCGGTGGCACTGAGTTATCATTAAGCCTGTCATTCAGGGTTGGTAATAATACAAACGACGCAAACAAAGTGGTCAGTAGCGCGGTTATGAGTTTGGCGGTATGGTCTACAGCTAAGCCAATAACGATGTTTGCAAGCTTAATGCTATTGCTAACAATTAAATCAACGATAGCTTCTTGCAAGTCCTGACGATTAAGTATGTTGATAACCACTCGTAGAAAAATCGTGCCGCATAAGCCTGACACGAATGACGCTATCTGCATTAACCCCACGCCGGATGTTGGACTGATAGTTGGTATAAAGATAAATGATATAATTAACCCAACTGTCACCGCCGTAAAAAAGTTACTTGTCGCGCTCCCACTCACCTGCATGTAGTCAATTTTGAGTGCAAAAAAAGCGCCGATGAAATTTAGCAGCACCATTGATAATAAAAAAAACCAGTACGGCAAATGCAGGTTTAAATAAACGTGTGGCGTATTTAACTGCGCCCCTAGACTTGCAGCCGCAGCAATCGCCCCTGACCCCGATATAGCAAAATATTTTACTGTGGCAATCGCCATATCTTGCTGCATAAACCCTCCTTAATTTTAACCATCCTAACCCCTTTAGATTTACCCGATTGAAATTAAAAAATCCCGCACTACGTTACGTAGCGTTTGTACTGCGCGCCCGTCGCCACTGGCTGGGTGTATGTCATCAGGCATAAAGGGTGTAATAGAGTTAAATCCATTGCGGCATCTAAAATTTGTATGCTCGTACACTTTAAGACATGGCGCTGACCAGTATTTTGCTACTGCTTCGATACAGATATTTAGCGGCTTAAAGTAATCATCATAAACGTTGACTGTGCTTTGAGCGTTGTCATGACTAAAATGCGTTAAAAATGCAAATTTGATGGTTTGATTTTTTGTCAGCATCATATCGACAACTGTATTGTAAGCGCCGATAAATGTTGTGATATCTCTCGTATCAATCTTTGTCTTTGTGCCCAAGTTGTTTTTATCAAAAGGATCCAAATGGTCAAACTTATCAATACTTGCTTTTGCTGCTTGCACATAATCATTAACGCCAAAATCGAATACGACCAAATCAGGGTGCTGCGGCGTATTAATGATATTGAGCAATGAGTTTTGATAATTGACGTAGCTCGATAATGATAAAAACGAGCCAGTTGTTGTAGACGCAACACCGCTTCCGCCAACGCAGTTGTTGATAATCTCACCGCCCAAATCATGAACGGCAAGATTAGCGTATGACCATATGTCTCTATTGCTCTGAGGTGCGCCAGCTGGTATTGACGTGCCGTACCATGCAATTTTTTTGTCGCGCCACGCAGACATCGGCTTTACATCAGCAGTAAAATCTATCGGCTGGACATCAGCGACAGACTTATTAACCAAGGTCGTTTGTACAGTAGTGTCTACATTGATACGCATAAATCTGGCAGATGACGGGGGCTTGAAGCTAAAGTTGTTATTAACTTGGAGCGGAGCAGTAATAGGTGTAATAAAAGTTTTGCTGTCATCATAATATGCGCCGACAAAATTGCCGCACTGACTTATTAGGTACTCGGCGTTGTAATCAATTGTGATGTAATCTGTGTAGCTAAAAGAGCTAAAAGCTACTGCGTTGCCGCTGGCATCAAGATAATATCCATTTGTTTTTGACACACTGCTTAGTAAATTACTGTTAGCAGCACCCATTAGTCTGACTATATTAGCGCGTAATCTAGCTAGATTATTTATTTGACTATCAGTATAAATCTTGGATTGTACAGCTGTGTCATACGCACTCTTAGACCAAGCCCCTGCTGTTTTTTTATATAGACCGTTATTGCTATCTACAGCATCATCTGTAACGATGGCGTACTGGCTATCTGCAAGTGCACTAGCTGTCATCAACGCTTTAGTAGTAAATGGTACAGCTGGCAGTCCGCCTGCCTCAAACATTGTTTTAATTGCTTTTTTAGCAGACGGGTAGGTCTCACCAGTGCGTGTGACAACTGTAGTATTTTCATCGCCGTTGGCAGCTTCGCCAAGCGACTGTACATCTAATCGACCGTCGATTAAGTCTTGTATTTTTATCGGCTCAGACATGTTTTCAGCTCCAAAAAAAGCCCGCAATTAAGCGGGTGTAAGGTAGTAATTAATTAGGCGATTAAGCCTTTCTTAAAGTCGGCATCATTCTGATAATAACCAGCGTCATAGTTGATACAAGTTAGCCGGTGGGATAGTGGATTGTTGCCAGGCTCTTTAGCGGTAACGATATAGCTGTCCCGATCAACATCATCATGCAGCACCAAGTTATAAGTCGCACGCACAACGGCATCCCAAGCGGTACTGATTGGCTGATTGGGAGGACGGTTTAATATTACCTCATATTGATTATCGCCCGGCATACAACGGATATTATCCACCGTTGCGCTTGCTGTTTGCACAAAGATAGTGCCTTGCGTTTTAGCACCAAAGTCAACCGGACTACTAAGCGATAATATTACTTGCCCAAGCTCATTAACGTTCAACGACTCAACTGAGCCTTGCTGCGTGTCAGCGCGGGTCTGATTGGCAATATCAATGCGATTATTCACGACGACAATGCCCGACTCATCAGCCGCCGTAATTGAGCAGGTACTATAAACCAGTTGGTTTTTCCAATGCCTACGCATCAAATGCATATGCGCTTGCTCCTTGTTACGCACCCCAAACAGCTCTTTATCTTTGGTGTCAGGATTGATTGCGGACTGATCAGCCGGATAATATAGCGACACCTTGGCATCATCGACTGGATCAGTATAAGAGACTTCAACACCGTCATAGTTATTGCGGGGACCAAACGACTCGCTATACTCAAAGCTATCTGGCGTGATGCTATGGCTGTTAAAGGTGGCGACTGAAAACGGTTCTTCGCGCTCAAAATGCAGCCGTATTTTATTATTGATACGGTAGGCGATAAAGAACCCAGTCATCGCCACTGTTTGTATCATCTCCTCAGTGGTCATGGGCATATCAAACGTGCCGCTGAACTGCGCGCATAAGTCCGTACCGAAATAAGCGATCTGTGCATCGACCTCCGCCTTGATTTGCGGCATATCAAAATCGTCGATGTTTAAATTACTGGTCACTGAATCGGTGCCGATATGATAGATAATATCGTCAATGCGCTTAGAGGGTATTAGCACATCATTGTTCTGCCAATCGCGTACTAAGCGCTGAGAGAGAGTAAACAACTTACGCTCTTTGAGTGATAACGCGCCCTCTGTCCCCAATGTCTTGCTGTAAACTTTGGTGAACCCTTTTGGCGCATCAGCAGCGGTCATCAGACGCGCACCATAAAAATCAGCAATGCGAATTTCATCGGCAACCGAACCAACATCACTGGGAACGGTTTTTGATTTTCTTGCCACTCTAAATCGCAAGCGCTTACCAATAAAGAACATTGGATTCTCAATCTTCACGGTCTTTCCAGCGCTTCTCCGAACTTTATCATCCCTAGTAAATCTTGTGTTTTCATCATATAAGCCCTGTTCAGCCTGCCAGCCATACTTATCAGCACCAGCCGCTGAGATAGTAAAATCCTGTGTATGCAATGTTCCTGATATCGGATTATTATTGCTATCTACTATCTCGCTCTCAATCTGACCATAAAGTCTAATTCCGACCCAATCCCCATTCTTACCCATTCGGTATAACGCTTGCGACACGACATTAATATAGGCGCTATCATGCTCTTTGGAGTTGGTGTAGAACCAGCCTTGCCAAAGGGCGTCAGATTCTTTAGACAATGCTACTGAGTCAGTTACCGCTGTAAAGTCCACGTTATCAGTCAGCGCTTGCCAATCAGTGTTCATAGTTGCAGGGCTTGATATTTTTATCTGTTTTGCGGTTACTTCCAATACCTCATATTGACCATTTAAAGTGTAGGTCACTGGCGTTACATCAGGTTCCACACCAGTAGTTACGCCATTTGCAGACGCTAAGTTATCAGCACCTTCTATCAGCACCAAATCCCCGACTTTAAACGTGTCTCTAAAGTCATTACTACCACTAGCTTCAATGATGTTTGGGTTTTTAAATACAGTGCTTGCTCGGATATACTCATCAGGGGCAGTTAAAATCTGCCCATTAACGGACGTATAGCGCTTAACCGATAACCGCGACAATGCTGCTTCTTCAGCACTAAAGGCGCTACCAAACTGATAAGACGGGGTATCATCCAGCGTTGCATCTGAATTAAAAATAAGTACGCTACTGCCAAATACCTGATTGATCGGCGTGGTGTCATCCATCGCTTTAGTCACCAGATACCAGCCGCGCCCGATAGTCATGTAGGACATTTCAACTTGGCGACCGTCGATATAAACGGTATACGTGACCGCGCCCAAATCAGGCACCGCCCACACTTCACCAAATATCTCAGCGACTCGCCCGCCAACACGTTGTCGATTAGTACGCTGCGCCAACGCATTGTTGGGGCTTGGCGGCGTGTTTGCAGCATTATTCGGTATGGTTGGCATAGGCATTAACAAAACAGCCGCAACCGTAATAAATGCCGATACTAAAATAGGAATCCAAACAGCGGGACCGGCAGGATAGGTAGCAATATAAAACGTGCCGCCTTGCTCATTAAGCGCCACAATGTCAGCAGCAGACGTAGGCGTTACTTCGTTTTCCGTATTCCATGCATCATGATACCAATGCGTGTTAAGCGGCTGCCCTTTTGGGTAAACGCTGGTGACCAACTCAAACAAGTCATCACCTTGCAATATTTCACACTCAGCACTATCAGTAGCATACGCCATAGGGTTTCGGACAATAATTATTTTAATATTAGATTGCATAATAGGTTATCCGTCCGTATCTACTCTCAGCAATATGTGGCGCCGCGCAGTGGACGCCTAAATCATTAAAGTGCATGATTTTATCTTGATGATAAATGCCAGTATGTAGTTCAGCGCCGTGCATGATTACTAGGCATGGGTCGCTTGGCGCTTTTAGTTGCTTAAACTCTTTGAGTTTATCGGTATTAATCTTGCGTTTTTTGCGACCGGTCAATAGTTCACCAACATAGATACCCATATCTTTGCCGGTAATGTCTCGATAAATATCTACCGCAAAATGGAGGCAGTTATATTCGTCATCGTCATAGCGCATATCCTGGTACTTAGCTAAATCAAGCATCAGAAGAACCCCGCAAGTGATGGGAATAGATTGGGCGTAAATATCACACTGGTATCCGTCTTGTTTAATTCACGCGCCTTGCAGACAAATACCGCGCCTTGTTTTTGCGGCTGATTATCCGTGACCTCTAAACCGCGCACACTACTCATGGGATTGGCGACATCACTGCTCAGATAAACGCGATAATTAACCGTCGGTCTAACTGTGCGATGGGTGCCACGGCGCAATCGGTCAATCTCCATTGGCATGACTTCACCCACATCACCAATGCCGATGGTAAGCGCTTGCTGCAAGTCGCTTGCCGCCTTAGCGGCTTTGACGGTTAGCGGCAAGTAATCATAATCGCGGTACACACTATCTTCATGACGCACGCGCACACCGCCTTCATGATTACGCACAAATCGGTAGTCACGACTGAATGAAGGGTGCTTAATCTCGATACACTCATGGCGGGCATCATCATGGCGACCCCTTAGCCAAAAATTCATTTCTTTTTCGGTTGCCACTACAATCCCCCTAATGCACTCGGCAAATCTTCGTTGACCAACTTTTCTAACAGCTTAAAATATTGCTCAACCTGACCATCAGTCATTTTATAAATATCTAAAAATGCAATATCAGATTCAACATTGTATTTAATGGGCTTGGCTACCAACGACAGCTGCACCGTAAATATCTGATCGCCCAATGTGGACACTGGCAATACCATGTCCAATATGCTGCACTCATACCACTGGTGGTTAATATCATCGACTATCAATTCAGCTAAAAACGGCAACCCTTCATACACGCGCATAAATGCTAAGAAATATTGCCACTGCGCACGGGTACATTTATAAGTGGGATTGGCTCGATGCGGTTTGCCAATACTATCCTTACGCGAGCGTGGCATACCGCCTTCAGTTTCAGTAGTAACCACATTGCGCGCAAGGTTAAAGTTATAACCATCACGAAAGGGTGTCAGCATAAGCTTTGGCATTTCATTCATCGCGCTATCCTAGTTTTCTGTGCATTTGATAGTTGTTTTCCAATGCCCGCCTAAACCCACTGTACGGTTCATTGACTTGATTCGGTAGTTGCTTATTAAGCTCCTCACCGACAATAACGCGAATACGGCCGTCATCATCTACGCGCTGAGATACTGGCACGCCAGCGTGATTTTCAATGACCATATTGACGATTGGTGCTGATGCTTTACCTTGGTAGCCGTCAGCATTGTCTAAGAAGTCGCTAAGCTTACGATTGTCCTTTGGCTTGACGACGCGCTCACCCTCATCGAGCAAGTAAGTGCCTTCGCGTGGAACGTAATCCAAACCATTGTGCGCCTGACCCTGTACTTTCGGTAAGCTGAGTTTAATAGCGGATGCGGCGCTGATGATGCGTCCAAATTGTGCGGCAATAACTGCTGCGCCTGCAATTTTTTGACTTAGTGTTGCGCCCTGCGCCATCATATCGCCCCATGCTTCGTACATATTGAGTCCAGCTGACGCAACCACAAAGACTTGTTGAGCGCCAAACGCCAGCTTGTAGAACGCGTTTTGCTCTCCAAGCATGGTTGCAAACGAACCTGCCAAAGAAGCGGCTGTACTTTCAGCACTTGCCAGCGTCAGCTGCGTTGCTGCACTTTCAAATTCTTGACGAGCTTGCATCTTAGCTTGAGCTGCTTCTTCCTCTGCAATAACTTCAGCATCCAGCGCAGCCTTAATAACATCAAGCCGTGCTTGATACTGTTGTGCCAAGCCATAGTTTGCGCCTGTACCGTTCATGTCTGACTGCTGGGCGTTGTAGCCGTCACGCGCGCCTTTTTGCATCTGATTGGTATCATATACCTGCGCGCCAGCCATCGCATTGCGCAAGTCAGACTTTTGGGCAGCGCTAATATCAGTGCGGCGGTCGAGCTCTGCACGTTGCTGCGCATAAGAATCGCGTAATACCTGAAGCTCAGTTTGACCTACATTGACCAGCTCACGGATTTCACGCTCATACGAGTAACGCAGCTCATCTAGTGCCAGCCGTTCTGCTGCATCAAGGTTATCCATTTTAGCTTGGCGAAGCTCCTCATCCATGTTAATCGTTAGGATGATCTCACGGCGCTCAAGCTCATATTGCGCTTTAATACGTTCTTCTTCAGTTTGCTGATATTGATTTGCAGATTGCATTTCTTGTGCATGTTTTTGGTCAAGCAAGTTCAGCTCATAAACCTCTTTTTGCTTAATAGAATCCAAGGCTTCAGTCCGCGCTTCAGCCGTCAACTCTTGGTCACGAACCACCGCTGTGGCACTATTAATAGCGTTTTGGGTGACGATATCGCGCTCTGACTGCTTAAACGAACTGAATGCTGCAAGCTTTTTAGCTTGTGCGTCTTCATAGTTAGCGACTTCAGTAGCAGCGCGTTGTTGAGCGTCAATGACAAAAGCATCACGTTCTTCTTTACTGAAGCCACTGGCATCAATCTTGGCAATTTTATCGGCAAGCTGCATATCAATACGGACAACTTCGTCTGCATATTCCATGCGAATGGTGGCGCGTTGCTGGGCTTGTTGCTCTAACAATCGAGTTAGTTCTGCTGCGTCGCGCGCGTCTTCAGAGGCTTGCTTCTTTAATAGCTGTTTCTCTTCGTTCGCTTGTTGGTTTAATAGCTGTTCGGCTTGGCTGTTTGCTGCATTATATGGATTGGACGTGCCCGATGAGCCGCCTTTAATATTCTTTGACGCAGGCATTTGGTGCAAGATACTGACTTTAACGCCATCTTCAAAAGTGACATCGGTGACATAACCACCACCGCCTGAGTCGAATCTAGCTTTTACATCTTTTACAGGTACTTTTGTGGTGATTTTAGTATTAAGCGGTGTACCGTAGTCAACGCCTAGATGATATTTTGACGCGCCCTTTGTTTTTATATTGCGTGGTCCGAAACCGCTGGTCATTGGATAACTGGTAACTGCTTTACCATCGGCTTGAAAGCGTGCAAGGTGAGCACTACTAATCTCCTTGCCGAACAAAGCTGAACCGCGTGCATACCTAAAGTCAACGTGAGCTTTACCGATACCTGAATCACCAGTAATACCTACAAGACGGGCTTGCGCTTTAGCGGCGTCACCTTTTGCTTTTGCTTCTTTGGCTGCTGCTTTTTCCCCAGCTTTCGCAGCCTCCTCAGCAGCTTTTTTGTTTTCTTGAATTTGTGCGCCTGTTTTACCCAATATTCGGTTAAGTTCGGCTTGTTGCTCTTGATACTTGACCACTGCCGAAACCGTTTGATTAGTGCCATTGGTTCCAAGCGCGTAGATGGTGTCCATCTGCTTATTGGCTTGAGAGATGGTACTCATGATGTCTTGACCTACATCGGAAAAGACAGCAGCAGCAGCGCGATTATTATCAATAAAATTACGGCCAAGCTGAAAGAAAGCAAACGGACTATCCCAGTCAACGCCATTACCAAGCTGAGCGATTGCTGCTCCTAAACCGCCTAGCGCTTTGCCTATCACTTTTACAATTGTCACAACACCGACGCCAGTTGCCGCGATTGTCTTAAATACGACGACCAAACTTTCGCCAGATCTGCGTGCGATATCTGCAGCACTACCTGTACCGACTAAATGTGCCGCGACATCAGATAAGACAGGTATAAAAGCACTGGTGAACTGCGTTTTAGCGCCATCAACTGACAGCATCATTATGGCGTTAGCTGCAGTAAGCTCTTTTGTGGCACGAATGGTTTTTTCGTCCATGATAGCGCCAGCATTTTCAGCGGCTTTTGCCCAAATATCAAACCCCTCTCCACCATTATGCAGCAGTGGCATAAGCAACGACGCTTCATCTGCAACGGACTCCATATAAAAAATCATTTCAGATTGACTGAGGTTTGCACTCTGTAGTCCATCGTAATACTTCTGTAGCGCATCAGGACCTGATAGCTGCCTAAATGCGTCAGCCGTCATGTTTAATTCAGGCGGCATATTTTCAAAGAAGTCCATCATCTCGCCACCGCCGGTACTCAAAAAATCACCGATTTTGTCCTGGACGTCTTTGTAAATATCACCCAGCTTATCTTGCTCAACGCCTAAAGATTTAGCGGCTATAGTGAGCTTTTGCATAGTCTCAACGCTGGTGGTAGCAATGCGTGCTGTTTTTACGAGCTCGTTAGTCATCTCAATCTGTTCTTTGATCATGACGCCGATAGCCGCTGTCCCAGCAGCAGCCATACCAGCCAGCGCCGCAGCACCTACTTTGCCCAGCTCCATAGCATCGGCTTTCATAGCACCAAATAAAGTAGAGGTACTTTGTTGCGTGTCTCGCATCTCGCTACGGTATTGCGCAGTATTGGCAAAGAGTAGAATATCTAACCGTTGTAATACCTTTGCCATGCTGACCTCCTAAATTTGGGCAATAAAAACCCCCATCGGATGACGGGGTTTTTCAAAACATTAACCTACTTTAATACGACCATTCCAGCCCACCGGTATCAAACCGAAACTGTTGGTTACCATAATTAAAAAAGCCAATTTCTATCATAACGTTTTCAGATTTTTTGAGTTTATTAATGAATTGATCCACAGAACCATCTAAAAACATTAGATCGCTTGTCCCAGCAGCAGCTTTTGCTAAAGGGTATGTCTTAATCGCATCATTATCAAACTTAACACTCATATAGCAGTTACTGTACTCACACCAAAGCTGCCCATTATCGGTACTTATCATTAATTCATTACCACTCTCTGGCGAATTTCTAAGCATGAGATATAGATTGGTACCACCCTGATAAGGAAAATCCAACTGTATGGCGTCTAATGACTTCGACTGGGCAAAACTTGTCACCGTACCCCGCATTGCATCTTCAGATTTACTATAATCCCAGTTAGTAATTACTTCATCAGGCAATGGTTCGCTCGTATCGTCTGCAGTTGATGTGAGTAATGACGCACTACCTGTTTCTTCCTCATCGGCACTAGAATTATCAGAGATACTACCAAAAATTCCCATCAAAAAAGGTATACCTAGAAATATTAAAGCAAGCCATGTAATGATGGACGTCCGCTTATTTTTTGCACCACAATTGGGACAGCTCTTAGCGTTCTTGCTGATTTGATTACCACAATCTTTACAGTTAATGAGTTTAGACATACCCCGTCCTTGCTGGTTTCATAATGATAAAGGCACCACTATAAATCATCAACAATAATTCAGCAATATAAGAGCAACTATTTACCCTTAACCCGACTTTGCAGATTTGCAATCAAACCCTGCGTATATGCTTCACTACGTGCGGCATCTTGTCGTTCTTTAACTATTGCACGCTGTTCAGTCGTCATCGGCGCACGATCAAACAATATAAAGTCTGATAGCTTCGCGTCTTTACTGCCACAACTTGCCAGCGCAATCATCGCTGCTTGTACATCGCCACGATGCCCACCAATCGGGTCTACGCTGTCAAATGCTTGCCATTCGCGCAGCTCATCTATCGTCATAGTCTCATTAAGCTCAGCAACTGTTTTTCCTAAATGTCCCGCCAACCTGAATTTAAATAACCTATCCGGCTGGCTTAGGAGTTTTTTAGATCTTCACTCTCTTCGTCGTTGCCATTAGATTTCGTATTGACATCAATAAAACGATTAATTTTATTGAATTCAGTAATGACGCGGGCAGTCAGCTCTGGTGGTAATGATTTGACCACTTCAACATCATCACGTGTAAACATGGGCGTACCATCTTCATTTAAAATGGCATAAATAAAGGCTTCAGCATTACCAGTGCCATGTTGACCGACTTCTTTCATATCTTCAAAATATTGCTCACGCTCGCCAAGGGTCATGCGATTGACGAATACATCACCACCCGCTTCTTCAATAGTAATTCGTTCAGGTTTTAGCATTGTAGAGGCGGCAACTGCTGCTAGCAATGCAGCCTTATTGAATGCAGTGGTTTTAGATTTTGGTGCTGGTGCTTTGGCCATAATATTAGTCTCAAGATAATAAGATAAAGAAAAGCCCACAATATGTGGGCTAATTAATATTTAAGGAACAACTACAATCGGCACAGATGTAATTTCAGTCACATCGTCACCGACGACGATAGCGCCTTTAACCCGTAGTTTCTTTTTGACATCAGTCACAAAGGTAAATTCACTAACTTGACCATCAAATTTAAAGCCTTTCACGTTTGCATCAGCAAAATGTAACTCACAGTGGACCACTGTATTATTATCAAATGCAGCTTTTAGTGCCATATGCTGCGGGTCAGTCGGCTTGTAGACCAACTCAAAGTTGAGGTCATTAATCTCCATGAAATCAACGACTGCTTGCTGTTTATTGCGCGCGTCCGTTGTTGTAATTTCATCAAGCGTTTTTTTCTGCTCAATCATATCGATATTGGTCAGTAGAGGCACTTTAACAAAGTTTAAAGGTCCGACACCGGTACTGATTTTCAAGAAATGTTGGCTGTCTGGTAGGCCGTCAACAATCGCCATAATTGGCTCCTTATGTGGTTGGGGTTGTTTGATTAAACTCAAAATCTATGGACTGCCTGAATAATTTGGCATCGCTATCGTATAACTGCTGTGTGCCGTCATATACACTTGGCTTTATATATTTATCTAGGGCACTTACAACGTCATGTGATAGCTGGACACAATTATCATAGCTTTTGTCGTACACATCTATTTGCACCCGCACCCATTCATGACCTGTGATACCGTCATAAGTATTTTCTGGCTGAGAACTGATAACCTGCCAAACAATATAAGGTGTTTTTCGTACTTGGCCTTCAGCCAGTTCAGGGGCAAACAAGGGATAAATTTCGCTATCTACTAAAGGGCTTAGTATCGGGTAAAGCTGAGCACCAGCTATCATGATCACTCCGAGTATTTATCAATATTCTCATTAAGCTTTTCACTAAAACGACTAATCATTAGCTCAACATTATTACCAAAAGCTGGTCGAATGAATGGCGTTGCAGGCATATTAACCGTGCCATACTCTACAAAATGCCAATAATTTGGATATTCTTTTTGCTTAGTGCCTTTACCTATATAAATACCCATCACCGCGCCCTGGGCAAACTCACCTGTATGCTCAGATTTTGGTAAACGGCGCTTACGAATCGCAGATGCCAACAAGCCCGGCTGAACCTCAACCTTACCACCGCCCTTTTTGGTCATAATGTGAGGCTCAATGGCTTTGGCGGCGCGCAGCTTAGCGTCTTTGACTGTAGGCGTCAATGCATAGTTCAGCGCACCAAATAAAGCTTTGCCAGCCAACTGATTCTCAAGCTCGCCAAGCTTACGATCCAACTCATCCAAGCCTTGCACTTCCATTCGTGCCCAATCATCTGCCATTATTTGACACCTCGTAGCATCAACGTCATGTATTCGCTGCCACTTTTAGCGTCTGGCAGTGGATTGCCATTAATCTCGTAACGCTGACCACGACATTCAATTTGCATGGCAGTAGTAATATCAGTACGGTAACGCAGCGTACAGCGAGCTGTTATCTCACTACCCGCTGCTTGTGCCGACATAACATCTTTAACTGATAATGGCTCAAGAGAAGCCCACAGAACAATCCAAGGAATCCACTGCGGCGGCAATACTGCGCCCGTTGGCGAGCGCCCAGATTGCGACTTATAAACTGTGATACGGTTTCTTAACTTGCCTGCGCGCATATCAAACCCCTTTATTCTTTGCCTGGTGGCGTTGGTCGAACTCGTGATAACTTCAAGCACTCGCAACAGCCTTTTGCAGCGCAATCTGCATAACTGTACTTTTTATCTCCATAAACATAGCGGAAGCACGGCGCATACTTATTACATTTTGGAGTATCAGGCGTATAACCTTGTTTGTTGCAATCGCTGCAAAATATCGCTTTTATTATTCGACCTAACACATCACACCCCCATAATTCGGTACGGTTGCAAACGATGTTCAGCTGCTTGTGGTAGCTGTGCAACACTAGCGCCAACCACCACATCTTCCCGATGCTCGTACAACGTGCCAAGTATCAGCAGAATAGCGATTTCAATAGCTTTATTAGTAGCAATGCCGCGTGTAACCATTAACGTCTCATACCATTGACTGTCAATCCGCTCAAGTTTAGCGGCTTTAATATAAGCATCAATATTACTATTTTTAACAGATTCTTTTTCTGCCATTAATACAGGCATGCTGTCAGCGGCGACATTTATCGCTACCAGTAATTCAGGGAAGTTGGCATAGATGCGACGACCCATAAATTGCTCAGCAATCTCTTGCGCGGCATCCAGCTTGTGCTGAACATCGACGCTATCGTCAGCATCAGCACGCAGGTGATGCAAGGCGGTTTCGATACTGACTATATACATGGTGGTTACTCAGCTTTGGTGGTGGTTTTTTTGGCTGTTTTTACTTTAGCTTCAGATTCATCATCACTTGCATCTGTCTTAACAGCCAATACCGCATACTCTTTATCTATGAGCTGTTGACCAGTGATATCAGTAAATTCGCTCACTTCACCTGCCATATAGGTCTTATTGCCCATGCAAATAACATCTTTAAATTTAACTTTCATGACTTGCTCCTTTTAGTAAGACAAAAACAACTTATAAATTGCTTTTGGCTTAATAAAAAAACGCAACCTGTTAGGAAAGTTGCGTTTTGTGTTATTAACGATAGTTTTTAACTTATGGTCCTACAGTAAGCGAGCCTTTAACAAATGCTTGCGGGCGATAAACTGCCAGCGCCAATCGTTCTTCAGCACGGATTGACACCATGTTTTTCTCAAAGTCATCAGCGTTCTCAGTGGAGACGACGACGTTCGCATCTTCACGATCAAAGATTTGCGCAGCGTCAGAAAATGAACCCGTCAAGAATTTACCAAGCATACCTGCCTGATTGGTTTGGGCGACTGGCAGACCCCATAGGCGCGCTTCTAACGTACCAAACGGATTGCTGAACAAGTAGCCTTTGGTATTAGCATCTTTAATCAGCTCAATATCAGTCCAATCAATATCGTGCATCACATGACCAGTTGCTGACAGTTCCGCCAAGGTGACTTGCAGCATAGCCAAGCGCATAATGTCCAAGCTGTTTGAAGGCGTCGTCTTAGTGCTAGGATTAGCAAAAGCAGTCGCTTGCGTATAGATACCGTGCAAGTTATTACCCACACCACTACCAAATAGCAGCTGAGTATCTTCCACACGCTTCAAGCCATTAAGTAAACGGCCATTAATAATGCTGCGTAGCTGTGGCAAATCATCAAGCGTCTGCTTAGCAACTTTCATCAAGTGCGCAATCGTCTTAACACCAGAAAGCACTTCTTCAAAAGTGACTTCTGAATATGGCTTGGTTGTATTTTCAGCGACCGGCGCAGCGTTATTGGTGAACAGTGTCTCACGCAGATAAGCCACCGCATTTGATTCAGTGTCACCAGGCGCCAACAAATCACGAACGGTCAAACGCTGATTTGGATTGGTGACAATTCGAGTAGTACCATCAACCGGATTAATAGCAAATGAAGTCAGCGCATTGCGCGGTACATCAATCGCAATGCGACGACCAGCAACCACTGAATTACTAAACTGGATGATACTGTCATTAGCAATAACAAGGTCACCTGCGCGGTTACGCGCTGGCGCTTGACCGCCATTATTACCAAGGCGGGCAAACATCTGCTCAGCTTCGCCCAACTGGGTTGCTAGTTGGTTCTGCAGGTCACGCTGAGTATTTAAGTCAGTAAGTAGCTGATCCACATCGTTTTTGGTTTTCTCTGACAGATCGCCAGCTTTCTTTGCTTCTTTTAAAGCATTTTCGGCTGCCGGCAGCGCTTTTTCAGTCAGCTCTTTGACGCTAGCATTGACCAGCTTTAGCTGATTGGCTACATCATCTTTTTTGATATCTTCAGGATCCATAATTTTTTCTCACAAAAAAGCCGCCATATAGGCAGCGAGGTGAATGTTTAAGTTTGTTTATTGCAGTTTGATTGAAGCAATCGCGTTTTGCAGACCGTCAATCAAGCCCGTTAAGTCAACGCCAGCGTTTTGCGTAGCATCTGTTCGAGTAGCGCTAGGCGTACTCTTTAAATCTTTTACAAGGCTTCGGCGCTCTTTGCGAGACATACCCGCCTGCGCCATGATTAAATCTAGTTTATGAGCGGCAATGCGCTCTTTAGCAGTATTATTGGTTTGCTCTGCAATCACATCGGAGTCTAAGAAGCTATCAGCCATACCTGTCTCAACGGCTGTTTTGCCATTAATCCAAGTCTCTTTGTCCATTTGCGATGAAAGCTCAGTCGCCTCCATACCGCTTTTTACATGATAAATATCAGCGATGGTCGCATCGATTTGCTCCAAGAAGTCAGCGACTTCGCGCATATCGTTACGATTGCCGCCAACACCAGTCCACGCATTATGAATCATGAAGAAACCAGCGCGCGCAATCTTAACTTCATCAGCAGCCATCGCAATAAATGACGCGGCGCTCGCTGCCATGCCAAGCACACGAACGGTCACATGACCGCCATATTCACGCAGCATATTGTAGATTACTAAACCTTCAAACACATCACCGCCAGGGGAATTAATATTGACTACAATATCTGCGCCGTTAAATCTTTTAAGTTGCGCGCTAATAGACTTGCCGGTGACACCACCATCGGTCCACCAGTCATATCCGATAACTTCTAAGATATTAATAACGTTTTCAGTGTCATCATCTAACGCTTTGATGCCTGGATTCCATCGATCCAAAGCAAGCGGCATTTTTACATCATGTGTTGCCTCAAAATCCGCCTTAGGCATCAGTGTTCGCTTGCCCATCGTTGGCACCTCCGTTGTAGTTTGTGCCCACTTTATCAAGCGGGATTAATGCTGATTGGATAGTGTATTTATCACCACCTTCAATCGGCGGCATATTCTCTTTGGATCTTACTTCATCGCGGTTTATCCAGCCGTTGTTAAGGCCAGATGAGTAGTATTCAGAGCGCGTCTTGCTATCTGCTCTTAGCAAGCCTTCGACATTGAACTCAACGTAATACTTGTCGCTATCAAGCTTGCCGATAAGACAGCGTAAAATTTCTTGCTCAATATTTACCAGTAACGGTCGAAATGTGTATTTTAAAAAGTGTAAATCTTGAGCTTCAGCAGATGCTGCCCATGAGCTTTGTTTATTGAAATGACCAATCATGATTGGAGATACGCGGAACCAACGACAAATCTCCTCAATCTCAAATGCGCGCGTCTCTAACATCTGCGCAGCTTCTGGATTCATTGTCACGCCGTTATACTGCATACCATGCTCAAGCACCATCGTCTTACCAGCATTATTGCTACCCATAAACTTAGTGATGTGGCCATGTAGTTTGTCACGCTGCTCATTTGTAAGCTTTTGCTCAGTGGTTAAAAACCCAGACGTTTGCAATCCATTTTCAAAAAACTTGCCAGCGGCGTGTTCAGCTGATGCAGCCGTCGCAAACGTTTCGCGGCCCTTATTAATAGTGAAGATACCCATCACGCCATCGATGCCAAAAGCGCGAATATGCATGATGTCCTTATGGTTAATTTCGCGGTGGGTTGTGCCATCTGTGTAGTGGTACTGAAGCAGATCATTGTTTTTATTGCGAGACACTTTCACATGCTGCGGCAAAAGCGGCTCAAGCGATATAATCCGCTTGCCTGTTATATTGCGCTTAATTTCAACGTAGGCATTACCCCACAGCAGTAGGCTTGCCACAATCATCTGCATGAAGCGACTAGGTGTCATCTCATAATTGGGCGACCGGCACAGTAAATCGTATAGAGGATGACCCTTCGCCACCACTCTACTGCTATCTGCTTTAGTTTCATAAACCTTAAGCGGCAGCGTTGATACTGTCTCTGCTACTAAGCGCACACATGAAAACACAGTGCTAAGCTGCAAGGCGCTATCAACAGTAACGTTTTTGCCACTGGCTGTTCTGGTGGACACAGTATCGCTAGGCGTTAGACTCAGATGTCCATCCAAGCCTAAAAAACTAATGGCGGCTTTTGCAGCTTTTGCAAAACGCTGGGGCTTGATTAGATTAAGCACATTGAATCCCTTAAATATTAAACGCCGATTATGATTGGGTCATCGTAGAACCCATTGTCTCCACCGCCTTCACCAGCCAATACCATGGCGCGACTGATGCCCATTAATAAAGCAACAGCGCCATCAATCTTTTTGTAGTTGGTTTCTTTACGCGGGAATACGTTGTTGTTTGCATCTTCGCGTGATACGACATTACCAATCATCCAAGATAAGACCGGATGGCCGTCATGATGAAACCGCCCGCTTTTCATTGCAGCTTCTAACTCACGCATAGCTGGAGAAAAAGACTTGACCGTCTTAGGTATCTTCACAGCGTCATACCCAGCAGCTTCAATAGTAGCAGCGACTTGGAATCCGCCCCATTCATCGTAAGGCACTTCGGTTAATGGAAATCTACCTGCATCTGCTACCAAGTCTTCAGCAATAGCATTCAGGTCATTTTCAGCACCATCGTGCACTTCAAGCAAACCCTGGTTCATCCACTTCTGGTACCGCTCAACTGCTTGTTTCTCATCGCCCTTATAAACCGTGTCTTCTGGCAAATAAAACCATGGTGCGATGCAGTAGTAATGCAATCGTCCATCATCTTCATGCCGATAAAATAAATTGATGCGAGCTGCGATGTCGATTTTTGACGCCAAATCTATTGGCATCACGCAAGGAGTTGATACAAAGTCATTGATGTCTAGGCTTTTATCAGCACAAGCTTTCCAATGCTCCATATTGAAGAACGCTGATTTTGCAGATACCCAGACATTTAGATGCTTGGTCTTAAAAGAGTTTTGACGACTGGCGTTATGGATTGCTTTGGTTTGTTGCGACTCCAGGAAGTCAGCATATACAGATATATCGTAATTGGGATTTGCTTTGATCAGTACATTTGGGTCTGCCCAGTCATCACCGTCATCGATAGTCCATATCCAACCAAACAACTCGTCATCAGGTACGTTGCCCAATAGTACGTCCTGCACACGACTACGGAGCTCATAACAAGGGCCCTCAATATTATGCCCGGCCGTAGTAATGACAAACATCATTGGTTGGCGTCGCGCACCCATACCCGTTTGCATCGTGTCATAGAGACGGCTATCGGGATGCTCATGATATTCATCGACGACGGCGCAATGTGGCGACTGACCATCTGGCGGGTCGCCAATAATTGGCTCAAACAAAGAACCGTCATCAGGGCGCTCGAGACTGGCCGCGTTAATCTGTATGCCGGTTGCTGATACCAAAGCGGGTGATCGCAATACCATCAAACGTGCCGGCTTAAAAACCTCCCACGCTTGCTTCTCGGTTGTCGCGCCTGAATAAACTTCGCTACCAAACTCACCATCATTGGCAAACATATTAAGAGCGACGCCCGCGGCGATTGCTGACTTACCATTCTTACGTGGCACTTCCCAATAGGACTCACGAAAGCGTCTGAAGCCATCTTTCTTACGCATCCAACCGAACATGACCGCGATACCAAATTTTTGCCAAGGCTCAAGCTGAATCTTTAAGCGCTTTAAAGCCCATTCACCCTTGGTATGAGGCAGCAATTCAACAAAAAGTATCTTCTTTTCGGCGGCTTTTGGGTCAAATTTATATGGATAGTCACGCTTTTTTGATGCTTTTAAGTCATCTAAGTGACGTTGGCAAGCCAGAATCACCCATTTGCATGCTGGTATTTTGCCTTTGACGACTGCTCTTGCCCACTTATTGGCGATATCAACATTGGGATAATCGACCATATTTATCTCGCTTGAGCATTCATCACATATTCAGAACACCTGCAAATGGGTTGGTTTGATTTTTATCACCAGCACCAGTTAAGCGTTGACGAGATGAAGGATCTAATCCTAGTAAGCTACCAAAAGTTGCCATCTGTCTTACTGCCTCGTTGAGTGCGGTCAATGCTGGATTTTTAATCGGACTACCTGATGCGCCCATAACAGTAACGCCTTCTTTCGCAAGCTCCTTCTGGCTTTGGCGATAAGTGTCATACGCTATACAGAAAACTTCGACATTGGTCATATCTGTAATTCTTAGCAACTCATTCTTAAGCAGCTCTGGAACTATTGACCGCCAAATCATCGGTGCAAACTCTAAATCGTTCATATATTCTGGCGGC
The DNA here is from genome assembly GCF_040309565.1 of Psychrobacter sp. 16-MNA-CIBAN-0192. Classification (NCBI taxonomy): domain Bacteria; kingdom Pseudomonadati; phylum Pseudomonadota; class Gammaproteobacteria; order Moraxellales; family Moraxellaceae; genus Psychrobacter; species Psychrobacter sp. 16-MNA-CIBAN-0192. The sequence goes on along the minus strand of NZ_JBEOOX010000005.1, from coordinate 156,174 downwards.
TCGATATCGACCACTTCACTAAATGTTGGAATATTAATATTTTTATTTTTCGATTTTCTGGGATCCGCCTTTCGACCGCGACCCGGTACCGCAGCAATTCCTCCCATAGCAAAAAATCCTTAGTCGGTCAATAGGGCAAACTTTTAATTCAACGCTCGTAAAAATGAACTTTGGAGGCGGTCACTGGGGATTGTCTCTCTGAACTCCGAGGCCGCCCTCCCCCTAAAAATATTATTCATTGGCGGTTTTGGTGCGGTGACACTTGCTACAAAGTGATTGTAGGTTGCTCAGCTCATCACTGCCGCCACTTGCCTTGTTTAGTATATGGTCAACGTCTGTGGCTGGCACGTGACGTCCTGACTTGCTACAAGATACGCATAGATAACCATCACGGCGTAGTACCTCTTCGCGTAGCTTGCGCCAAGCATGACCATAACCTCGTTCGGTTGTACTGCCTTTACGTCTGTTTCCCCAACTGCCTCTTTGGTCTGAATGGTCATCACAATACCCTTTCATCAAACGACTTTTAACCAAGTTAGGACAACGATGGCTTCTGCATGGTGTGGATGGCATGTGCATAACCTGTGTATATCAATAGAGTTGGACGCTATTGGACTCGAACCAATGCGGACGCGCTGTCACCAAGACACCAAGGAAAGGGAATCGAACCCGTAGCCGTCACGCCTGCACCATGCAGCGCCCATAAAAAAGCCCACGCTATTGCTAACGTGGGTAAGGATTGCTTTGGTGCCCTCATTGATGAAGGCACCAAATTATGTGGCTCGAAGGGCAGGACTTGAACCTGCGACCCTAGTGGCAAGTATCACCACGGCTCTGACCAACTGAGCTACCTACGAATAAATGGTTGGCAATAAAAAAGGCGTCGTGTAATTAAACACGTCGCCTTTTATTTATCACTCTTTATATTGTCTGGACTTATCTATAACTTAAGCCAGTATGACAATACAATAGCCTATTGGGCAGCAAGGGTCAAGCTATATCACCTTGCTTGGTGCGCAAATCTTTAATAGCATCCTCAATAGCAATAACACCGTTATCACCAAGCTGCCTTTGCACGCTTGTCTCTACAGCTATACGGAAAGCCAAGCGGTCAATCTCTTTATCAGTCATAGCGCGAATATCAAAACCTGATAGCTCGCGAACAATCACACGTAACATCAGCGTCATAACAGCGTCAGCATGGTCATCCGTCTTATCATAAACACTACCACCAAAAGTTAACTCATCAACTAACGCGCTAATTGTTTTTTGTGACCCTAATTCAAAATTTTCCGCTAGGTTTGCATCGACTATTCCGCGCATAATAACTTTAGTATTTTTCATGACATTCACCTTGTTTCGAGTAGCACCATTGCTGCTCTGTTACGTCCTATTATATACGCATTGCGTATCATGTCAACTATTAGATTTAAAATAATCAAAAACACTTTCATAACCTAATCGCCTTGCTTCAAGCTCATACATAAAGAGATTCCATGTCGTAGCGTGTGGCGTTCTAAAATTAACGCTGTCAGCGCTTGAACACCAACCTCTATATGTTTGTAGCCCGATACCTGCTACCACCGCAGCAACAGGCTGTATCATGCCGTGCGCTCGATGCACCGCCTTGATGTTCTCGGGCGTTGGCTTGTCGATATAATCTAAATAGCTATTTGTCATCACATAACCCCAGCATTTGAAAGTTTTTTTCTATAATTGTAAAAGCATGGTTATCTTGTTCTATCAGCGTACAATCCATGCCATGCTCATAAGCTGCAAGCCCAGTCGTTCCGCTACCTGCGAACATATCGCACACCGTCTTTACATCAAACGCGCCCAGCAGATCATCTATCATCGCCTGATTTTTCTGATACTTGTACTGCATACCGATTTTAGGCGCATGAAACACAGACGGATAATAATGATTGCTGTCATCTGAGTAGTGATCTTGGCGCACTATCTTGCGTCTATCAAACGCAGACTTAACGCCCTTTTTTCTAAAGTAGGCAATATTCGCATGAGTAATATGAGGTTGTGCAAAACTACGATTTTTTGTAGGTGTTTTAAAATCAAGCACCATTTGCCACGCAAAATCTAAATTGCTATGCTTGTAAAAATCAAGCATTTGATGTGCTGAGCATATTAGCAATAAATGATCGAAGTCATAGCAATCGAATATCGCCTTTAATTCACTACCGCTCATCTCAAAAGGTGGGTCGGTAAAAATCATATCAAACTTAGCGCCATGATTCCTTGCGTCATCATTAATTATTCGTATCATCTGTAAACCTCATATAGTTTTTTGCATTGCGCTAATTTATTACTGTCAAAACTCGCTGTTATCGCCTTTGTGTAGAAATCAACATTACCCATGCGGCTGTTATAGCGTCTGTAAAACAAATTGAAGTCCTCAGCGCTAAGTGATTGCTTTAAATAAGATTGCAGCGTGTCGTAGAAGTGCTTGCAGCGTCTGCCGAGTATGCCGCTTTGAAATGTCGTGCTGTACTCAAAGTAAGTACGCGCCATTTCTTCCTGCTCTTTTAGCGTTTCTCGCTCACGTAATATGCGAACCTCAGCTTCTTTTATCTTTTGACGCTCTCGCAAGATCATTGACGCATCAAACAAACGCTTTTCTATTGTTGAGCATGTATTCTCACCCCGCAATTTTATATCATGAGCATAACCGCAAGCTGGACACGCTGTTAATGTTGCTTTAAAGAATAAACCGCAAGCCTCGCAAGTCGTTAAGTTCTTGCGCTTAACCCTGCCTTGTCGCTTCGTCCAATCAACGGCATCACTTGGTAATCCATGCCTAGCTATTGAGTCACCGTTTAAGTCTAGTATCAGCGCATGTTTACCTTTGCGCGGCCTTAGTACGCGACCACATAACTGACGATACAAGCCAAAGCTAGCAACAACACGCGATAAGATGAGCACATCAGCATCAGGCACATCAAAACCCTCGTTAATCATATCGACTGCGACCAGCACTTTGATCTGCTTGCTTTCAAACGCTTGCAGTATGCGCTCAATCTCATATTGTGGTATCTGACTGTGAATAACCTCTGCGCTGATACCTGCCTTTTTAAACGCTTCCGCTGTATCAGCGGCGTTAATAATGCGTGGCTCAATACAAATAGTCTGCAATTCGTTTGCGTGATTGATATAAGCGTCAACCGATGTATTACCGATGTATAATCGCTTACCGCCGCTTTCTCCTTTTTCTGAGTCATACTTAGCCTGTGCAAAGTAGGCGCTGTATTCAGCAAGATAGCCCTCGCTAATCAGTCGCTCAGTTGCATTAATCTGATACCCCTCAGCTTGCAGTATGCGCTCAAAGAAGCCGCCATACTTTGCTATCATCGGGAAACCATCGCCGCGAATTGGTGTTGCTGTAAAGCCAACGCACCTAATACCTATCTTTTCCGCCAATGCCGCCCATTTATTGTCATCCGCTAAGTGATGCGCTTCATCAATCAGCATAATTTTAGCGTTCTTATTGATTAATAACTTACCGCTTTTAAGCTGGCTGTTGATTGTGTCTATAGATACCAGTTCTATCGTTGATCGTGGATTAATAAAATGCTGACCCACTTTAGCGATATTGTTATTTGCACTAATGCGCTTGGTTGTATTGCTTGCGATAATGCGATGATGCAAACCGCACATTGCTAGCTTTTCGCTCGCTTGTTTAATCAGGATATTGCGATGACAAACAATGATTGCTTGCTCGTAGTGTTCTGCCAGCTTAGCAATAATCGGAGTCTTACCTGCCCCAGTATCAAGCTGCACTAAGTCGTTCGTATTGCTCGCTATAATTTGCGTGAGTATCGAGCTTTGATAACTTCGTAATATCATAGCTCTACTCCATATCTCGTCTTGATTTCGGACAGTCGTAACTGTATAGATCCAACATCACGCCCATGTTTATCTATCGCTTTCTTAGCATTTCTAACCGCTGCTGCCTGCAACTTAAATCTATCGTAACTCAAGACACCCGCAAGCACTTTTACAATGTCCATGTAATCGCAATCTCTGAGCTGAATCCAAAAATCAGAACCTTGCGCCCTTGGGTTGTTAAGCACCTCATAAAGCACGGCCTCGCTATCTGTCTGCTCGATAAACCCTTTGCGTATTTTCTCAGCCCAAGCCTTTTGTTTTGGCGAGCCGGTTAACGCACTAGCGCCTAGTAGTTTTGCGGTAGCGCGATGCTCAGCCGCTTTGTTAATTGCGTATTGCTCACGCTCATTGCGAACCACTTTTTTTGGCTCTGCTTTGACTTCTTGAGCAACTTCAATAACTGCGATCTCTTGCGCTATTTCGATTTCTTCAATCGCAGTTTCAATGTTAGCGATAAAATCATTGATTTGTTTTTCAGCTACTTTACGTAGATCACCTTTTTTAGTGAAAGCGTTTTCGCGGTAGTCATGCCATAAAACACGCTTAGCGTCATCTTTATAAAAATTAACAAATTTGCTATCAACGATGTCAGATAAGTTGTCGTGAGTAACCGCTTCAAACTGAGCTAGAGAGATACCGAAGTAAGCAAGCATAAAGTCTTGGTTGTTTTTATCTTCAACTGCTTTTTTTACTTCTTGCTTAACTGCTTTAAATGTCATGCTTGCACATGATTTACATACATCAGCATGATTAACATGAGCTACTGTGTTTCCGCATAATTCACAAATAAACATATTATCTCTCCAGTCGTTTAGCACTATTGCTTAACTTATGCTTTATTATAGTACGCATTGCGTATTAATACAACCTATTTCTTAAAATAAAAGCAAAATAAAACCCCGCTATTGCGAGGCTCTAAAATCATTATACTGCAGACAGTTGATGACGATAACCACTAACCGAATGATCAATCTTACCAATCAAATCATGCACGTCATGTATCATCTGGCGCTGGTAAGTCAGCCATGCATTGGTATAAGTGCTGGCGTTAATCTCGATGCCACTATATCGCAGGCGACCTTTGACCGTGTACACATCCCACAAAGCGTATAACTCAAAGTGTAATACCATGCGCGCCATCAGTCGTGCTAGTTCAGCCAAGCTATGTGAACAGGCTTTCGGTTCAGAACGCTGATCCCACGAGCATCGTCTTATCATTATATCAACCAAATACTGAACCACCTCATCAAAGCAGCGTGACCAATCCCAATTATCATCACTACCCCATAGTAATATACTTGCCAGCGCCTTGGCTGGCGCGTGGTCAATCCCTGCTATTGCTGCACACTTATCTTCCCAATTCACATCTGGCGCCAGCCCACCTTGTCCGATATCAAACTTGACGGTCTTAGCATGCATACCACGTTCAAGCCAGTCTTGATGCGCAAGCTGTAGAGTTAGCGACTTACCAAAACCGTTATGCGAATCATCAACCCATACATGAGTAACTAACTTGTTAGGCATCTTGTTTGCTGACTCAGACTTATGGCCAACCGGCATAACTTGACTGATAAACTTTTCAATACTGACAGTCCTCTCAACCTTTGGTGCTTCTGGTCGGTTAAAAATCAGTGTGCCGCTGTCATGGTCGATAGACACCACCTTAACCACCTTGCCTTTTGCATCCAACCATTCGCTGTCAGGCTCAATATCCTTACTCACTTATCACTCTCCCCAGCTTCTTCACCTGCCAGCGCAAAGTAAGCAGCGCCATCTAAGTAATTATCTTCACGGTGCTCACCTTGTTCCGAACGTGCCAGCTTTACACACGCCATAAACTTCCAACCTTGCGTAGGCGTAAGCTCATGACCAGTCAATGCGTTAAACATTGCCACTATCTTTGGCATGGAGCGTTCAGCATTGTTGCCTGTCTTATCGTAGGACTTGCCACGCTCTGACATTATTTGTACAGCTTCATTAAGTATCTGTACGGCTTTTGGTTGACACGCTGCTTCCTCATAAGGCTCATGTGTTTGTGTAACGTTATCACTCAAGCGCTCATCAAAGAAATAAAGGAGGTCGCTTTTAGATGCTGTGTAAGGAACATTAGAACAACCATCGACATTCTCAAAACCCTTAACCACGCCATTTTCGAAACTCGTTACTGTCACGGTGTGCAATTCATTGCGCTTATTAACCCAAACACTACCAATCTCAATACCCACGCCAACCTCCAAAATACAATTCAATGAAAAGAAACAATCACTATCTACGTTTTTTATTACGCCCAAGTCTTGGATGCTGTTTGCGTAACGCCGCTTGCTGCTCGTTGATATCGTTTAAGATCCGCACAAACTCAGCACGATGTACCCAGCTTTTTGAATGACCTCTTAACACCAGCTCAATGCGGTGGCGGGAACGTACCAAATTTTGATACTCATCTTTAGGTGATAACTTCTCATCATGTGAGCAGCCAGACTGTGACACCACGCTTTGCGCTGAGCCGTTCACACCTATCGTACAAGTTGCCAATCTCTCAAACATACTTTGCCTTGCCATATCCTTATGCCCTTGATTATCTAATCGCGTGTAAAGCCAATGCGAGCCACAGCCAACTCAGCAATTTGGTGGCGACAAACTAACACGAAGTGTAAAGCTAATGCGAGCCACAGCCAACAATGCTAAGAATCCAAGCAATGACCAAAGCGAACCTGATAACTCATAGATTGCCAACACTACCTTTGATACTGAGAACACCAATACGATGTTATAAATGATTGCTAATAATGCATGGAAGCATTCTGGCCAATATCGTAAGTCCATAACTATCCCTGCTCATTATTGGTTTGAGTTGCTGGCATGTCTGCCCATTCTTGTTTGATTGCTTCATATCCAAGTAAGCCGGTTGGTGCATTTAGGCATTCACACTTAGGGCAACGGATCATAAGGAAGCCGTCAGGATAATCACTATTATCAGGTCGCTGCCTTAACTCCAAATCAGTAACGGTAAATGATATGGACTCATAACAGTTACCGCATGTCGTTGCGTAATTTCCTGTACTACTACTCATAACGTGCCCGCCATATAGTCAGTGATAATCTGTATGGCATGGTCAAATCCTTTAGCAATAATGGCGTAATACCCTTCAGCGTTCAGCATATCTAAGCGCTCAAGCTGTTCTGGTGTGGTTCTGCTGCCCTTCACCTTCTTGAGCTCAATGCGCAAACCGTGATAACCACCTTTGGCAATATCAAGAATCAAATCCGGATAGCCTTTCTTAACGCCCATCTTTTTAAAGTTATAACCCTCACCAAGACTGCGACCGCCGCCATTGGGCGTATGCACCAAGTAATCAGCTAATGAGCGGCCGTTATGCTTGATGTAACCTGCCCATATCAGTATTGCTTTTTGAATTGAGTCTTCAGACGTGCCTACGTGTATTTTTCTAGTTGTCATAACCCTGCTCGTATCTCGTTATTTTTATTGCCGGCTCAACAAATACTGCAGCAACCATCAAGCCAGCGCCCATTCCTGCCCAAGCTGAGCCATGAAAGAATGCAAAATAAACATTGGCCATAAATCCAAGTACCGCCAAAACAATCAATATCACTTTCATTGCTGCAATCCCATGTATCCATACAACCAGTTAAAGCCAATAGCGAACATCAAGCCAACGCCAAACATTGCCAACCCATTGCCTTGCGTCTCTCCAAATACAACGTTGACCAATACAGCAATCATGCCCGCGCTAAATAATATTTTATTCATAACAACCTAAACCCCATCACCTTATCTTTAACGACACGCCAGCCAACCGGGTTGTCATTCCTGCGCTCTAAGTAACCAATCTCAACCAATCCGCTAAGCAGTCGCTGGTGAGTACGTGAGCAGCCAACCAAGTGCTGCTCTAATTCCATACGACCCACCCAAGCTGGATAACGGTGTGCAAGGTGACGACAGACTGCAATGCGTGTTTTAAAGTTCTGCTCATGCGTGCTCATCTCTCAACAACCTTGTGCATACGATTAAATATATCGCGGGTCATTGGCTCTTTACTGCCATCGTGCCATCGGTATAAGTCACGACAACTTGGGTGCTGCTGGTGTATTCAGTTTGCTGCACCACTTTTCCATTGGCGCGGTTTTCTGTAATGGCATTGCTGATGGTTTTGATGCTCATACTGACTCCTGCATTTGGTTAAGTAATCTGTCATAGGCGGCAACACGTGGTTCGCCAATCTGAGTGTTCTTATCAACAAGCGCGTAACTCTCATCAGTGGTCATGCCAGAGAACGGCTCACGCTTTAAGCCATTAAGAAATAACGGTTGGTTGGTGATAACTGGACTGCTATGACTAGGATGGAATACATCTGGAAAATCGTTATCTGAATCACTAGGTTTAACTCCTACGCTGCTCCAATCTGTTTTACTGTTGGCTGTAGGTTTAGTTTTAGCCTTGTTTTTCTTCTGATGTTGATAATCACGTTCAATCCATTCTGCTAATAAGTCTTTACGTCTTGCTTCTGTTTGGATTACTGAGCCTTTTAATTCTTGTTCTGTATGGAAGTTCTTAAACTTAGTTACTTGGTATTCATACTGAGACTGAGTGATATCTGGTACTGCTGATAATCCCTGTTTTAGCATGTTGTTTATTTCACTAAGGTTTGGTTGCTTCCAGCTTTGAATTGAATCAACCATAGAAGGGTTTTTATTATTACTATTACTCTCTTTTTTAGTCTCTTTGTATTCTCTTAAACATTGGTGCATATCGCCCTTATCTGATTGGTGCATATTGCCCTTATGCTCGGTGCATTCTGCTACTGTCGATTGGTGCATATTGCCCTTATCGGTATTTACTTGGGCTACAGGCTGATTACGGCTTATTTCATCTAATTTCACATAATCAATAGAGTAGTGATTGACGCGATTGAATGAGTTACTAGCCAGCTTGCTTACCAATAAAACTTCCTGCTTTCTTAAGCTTCTGATTGCACGTTTGATAGTGTCAGTCGACCAAAACGGAAAGTCCTGCTCTTTCCATTTATCTACTGTTTTATAAATCCACATCTTGTCATTATGTTTAACTTTTGCATGACGCAACCAGTAATGTACTTGCTGCAGCAAAATAGCTTCATTAAGCCCAATTGCGCAGGCAAGGCTTGGCAGTACCTGTAAAGGTGGTTCATTGATTAGTAGGATGCTCATTACGCCACCTCATGAACAATAGCGAATATGCCCGCTAGATGGGTTAAGCCTTTAGGGGTGAATAATGGCTGCATGTTGACGCGTATCTCACCATTGCTACCTAGAAAGGTTGCTGGACGCTGTTTCATAAAGCCTTGCTTCATGCGTTGACTGTGCATCTGTAACTTCTTAGCGTTATCACGGTATAGCCAGTTATGTGCCAAGCACCAGTTGATAAACTTGGTTTGCGGAATACCTAAAGTTTTGGCAGTGTCACGCACGTTGATGTCACCAACGGCACTATCGATAACATCCAATGCAGCCGCTTTAGGTTCTGCTATTGCTAGGCGTGTCTGTTGGTGCTCAATCACATCTGCCTGATCAGCTGCTAGGCGTAATGCTTCAGATAATGTGGTTGGAATTTGGAATGCTGGCGTGTTGGACTGAGCTTGGCGCTCACAACTAATAAAGTATTGGCGTGCTTGCCTGCCTTTATCTGAACGCTGAATCATAGATATCTCTTTTGCCATATCTACTGACACAAGGAAGTCGGCTAGCATCTGTCTTGCTAGGGCGTTAAAGACTTCACACCCTAAATAATCCTGACCATCAATAAATCCGTATTGAAGCTGACGCTCAAACCAACTTGAGAAGCGCTCGCTTGGTGCTAAAAAGTTGTAAAGTTCACGCGCTGATACAGCCTGCTGCAAATCTTTATGGTCTTGTATAATAGGTAAGTGCATGTCATAATCCTTTTGTGAAGTTTGTTTATCAAAGAAACGCCTAAACCCCATCAGTTCCCGCTGATGGGGTTTTTGTTTGGGCGCTCGCTTTTTGTCGCTTTTCGATGCGGTCAAATTCACGGTCAATACTGTTCTTATCGCCGATCACTTGAGTGGCTTTGCGTAGATTGCAAAGTTTGCATTGGGTGTTATTACAGCTCATTACCATCCCCACAATGATTAGCGATTTGAACGCTCAATGTGCGCAGCATCTGCATCGCGTCTTGTATCTTGGTTTGCATAGCTTCACGCTCATTGCAATCAATACGGCCATCTTCTAATGCCTTATGTATCTCTGCCATCACGTCACCTTGGCGTGCTGAAGTAGACAATGCGGTCATCATTATGCTTGCCTGCGTTGGCTCACTATCAACCACGCAATAAACACCACCAAGACGCTGAGCCATGGATTGAATGATGCTGTGGTTACCGGTGTATTCCATGATAGTGACCGCTTCATCTAAACGCAGATGATGACTATCGGTGTTTGGATTAACCTTATTATTAAGTACGGTGCTCGACATGCCCATACGTGCAGCCAAAGCGATTGAACCGCCATGCTTAATGTTGTGTACCGTCTTGTGTGCTGCGTCTGTTACGTTCATCGTGTTCTACCTATTTATAAAAACGTTTTATTGGTTAAGGGTTGGTTGTAATATCTATTCAACGTCTTCAAGAGATGCTAATGCTGGACAAAGCTCAGAAGAAGATATTTCGCCATTGGTCAATTTCTCTGCCTTTAAAGCCAATACCGCAGACATATGAGCATTCCCTTGCAACCAAGCCCAAACAGAAGGCTGAGTACAACCAAGGGCGGCGGCTGTTTTTTGCTGCCCACCAAAATGGGCTACTAACCGCTTGTATGATTTTTGGGAAGCTGTCATTTATATTGTCCTAACTATTGATTTTATAAGATTATATTGTTTTAACTATAAATAATCAATAGTTTTAACTGTTTGCAATAGTATAGTTTCAGCTATAAAGTCCATATAAACGCTAATCACTATTATTTTTAATACAGAGGGACGTATGAATACGCTACCGGATAGATTGAAGTTTGCTCGAGAGCAACTGAACCTGTCGCAACAACAGGTAGCCGACGCTGTAGGTATGAAGCAGCCTAGTTATTATCAGCTTGAAGCAGGCAAGTCGAAACGCTCACGCTTTATCAACGATATCGCGAAGGTGCTAAAGACAAATGCAGATTGGTTGATGTACGGAGAAGGCGATAATACGCCTAAGCCAAGCCGTGATGAATTAATGCAGAGAATAAGAGATATTGAGGACGGCGGTGCAAGGGATGCTAGTAATGCTCCCAAAGGCACCGTAAATGCAACTATGGTTGAGAGTTCAGATAAAGTCCCTATTCTTAGTTGGGTAGCTGCGGGTAGCTGGTCAAATGTGGATTCTGTTTCTTTTGGCGATGCTCTTGGCGAAGTATCAAGACCACGCAATTTATCGAAGAATGGCTTTGCCTTGATTGTTCGAGGCGAAAGCATGCTTCCTAAATTTGACCCTGACGATATTATCTATGTAGAGCCAGAAACAGGATTATTCGCATTGAAAAATAACGATCTTGTGATAGTTCAATGTAACCATGATACCGAAGCTACGTTTAAGCAGCTGGTATTAGGTGAGACATCAGATGATATGTACCTCAGACCTCTTAACCCAAACTGGCATGAGCAAAAAATGATGCCGATGGGCGACTGTAACTTGGTAGGCAAAGTGGTGGGTAAATATGTCGAATACTAATGACTGGGCATACATATGGATATGCCATTTTTTAAAACATGCTAAGCCAGTCGACGTATTGCCGCTAGGTTGGTGTGTATATCGTGAACCATTGGATTGGGATTAGTTTTAATGCGTACTAGCCAGCACGCTTGAGACTGGCTTGCAAGGAGAATGGAAGTGAGTAACGATTTAAAAGTTAAAGGACCTATTGAAATCAAAGACAACAGCGCCGAGCGTGTTGCTTTTGATTTAATGGCTAGAATAAGCACAGCTGAAAATTATAGTGAAACGCATCCTAAGCTGGCTGAAAATAAAAGACATTATTACTTGGAGCTTTATTCTCAGTGCTTAGATGCAGTTAAAGACAGAGGCGCGCCTAGTCTTTCTGACCTTTCAAAATAAACTCTGCTAATTTATGAGCAGTTTCAATAAAACTATCTCGCTGTTCTTTAGTGTTTGCTGGATTAGGTTTTAATAGCTTCACAACCTCTAGTCTTATTTCGGCTTCACGCTCAGCTTCATGGCTCATATAAACTCCTTTGTTAAATCAAACCGCCTAAATGGCGGTTTTTTTGTGTTTGATTAATAATAATTATAACAATATTTTAAAGTTAAGACTATTTTTATTGTTAAAACTATTGACAGTCATCTATAGTTAAAACTATAATTTACACATCAAGTCGAAACTAAGGAGTAATAATCTATGTTCGCTAAACTTGCAAAACGTATGTTGGCAGCTGTTGGAATCGTAGCGTTAGCGGTACTAATCCTAAATAGTGCAAGCGCTGGCTCTGGCATGATAAAGGAAGCGTTTGACCGCGAACAAGCAGCACATGACGCGCTGATTCAGGAACATAAGGCGTTTATCTCTGGCAATAAGAAATACTTTGATGATGGGGTTTACTAATGAGCACCTTGCAAAAAATGCTAAGCAACCTAGAGCTGCAAATGAATAACATCATGGCAGACAGTCCGTCAGAAGCGGAATTAAAAGCAATCAATGAGCAGACACGCCAGCTTACCGCGGTCAGCAAGCAAGTCGTTGATATCTACCGCCTAAGCTTGGACGCTGGCAGGTTCGCCTATCACACTGGTCAAGAAGTTCGTGTTGATGACGACATGATCAGTATTGGTGGTAGTCGCTCACTAAGTATCAGTGATGAGGTGCGCCGTGGTCACTAAAACCCTTACTGGCGTATCACGTCTGCCCAACATAACTTTATTACTAAGCATCAGGCGCATATCAGTCGTGCTGAACTCACAGCAAGGCTCAATAAAGAGTTTGGTTTGATGCTTAGTGAAGAACGTGTGCGCAGTTATGCCAAACGCAAGGGCTTGAATAGAATTATCAAGCTAATGATTGCTACAGATGAGCAGCGCCAATGGATTGTTGATAATCAAGCTGGCATGAGCAGACGCCAACTGACTACCTGCTTTAATAATCGGTTTGGCACATCTTTTAGTATCTCACAGCTCACTAGCTATTGTCGCCGTCGTGGTTTAAAGGCTGATGAAATCACCCGTAACCGCAAGCCCATTGGTACGGTCAGCCGTCAAGGTAAGTTCTTATGCATCAAGACTGCTAATCCTGATAAATGGGAGGTGATGCACCGCGTCCAGTGGGAATCGTATCACGGCAAAAAGATACCAGAAGGATTCATGATTGTATTTGCTGATGGTGACTGCGATAACCTATCTCGTGACAATCTGGTCTGTGTGCGTGATTCGATTGGCATCGTCATCAATCATAGAAACAGGGCAAACACTGCCAACCCCGAACTCAATAAAGTAATCATGCTGTCTGAATCGCTGAACGCAATGGTTAATGATCGTGAAAGACTTAATAAGGAGTGCGTATAAATGGCTGATATTGTTGATTTGGCAGATGAGCGCATTGATGCTGAGATGGCTGCTCGATTGAAGGTATTACCAAGATTTGACGTTAAGTCGCTTGCTGAATGTATCGAATGTGGTGAGGATATTCCTTATGCGCGTCAGATAATTGGCGGTGTGAAGCGATGTGTTGATTGTCAGCATCATTATGAGGTGAAAAACAGATGAGCATCAACAGTAAAAACAATCGTGATAAGCGCAAAAAGATTGCAGCACGCCAGCGTAATCAGCGTCTTGCCTTCTTCCAAAAAGAACATGGTATTTATCCGTTGGTATTCAAAGGTTATTTGATGGTACCACTTGATACCAGCCTTACGCCTGAAGAAATCAGCGACCGGTCAACGTACCATGAAGATTGGGCAATCATGCGGCATCGAATATTTAGAAATGCCCGGCGCTATAGAGTAACGGCGCACTTATTCAGACATGGCGTTATGGGCGAAGCAGTCGCTACCAGTTATATCAAGCATAAGATAAAAGAGCCAGACATCATCCCCTGCGCCCAGCAAGCATTCAATGAAGCGCAGGAAGACTTCAAAGATATCGATATGTCGCAGGTTTATGTTTGTATTAGAGCGTAGGGGAATCGCATGTTAAGACTTAATCACAGCTCAGTCGTACGCAAGGCACAAAAAGGCATTGAATCTGTACGCATGCTCGCTGTATTTGATGATGTAACCAAGTCAGGTGATGTGCAGCACGAACTATCACAGCGCTTCAATGTTAAAGATAACGTACTTACACTCAATGGCGTTCAGCATCAATTGTCTGAGCCAGTGAACCTGAATGCTGATCCTGAAGACTTAATGCATTACTTTGCAGCACGTTTTGCCAGTGCTCAGCCTGATATATTCTTAGAGCCACCACAATCAAAAGGCGGTGCAAGAATACCGGTATCAATCAAAGAGGTGCATTGGGAGTATCCCGATATGACTTGGCGCGGTATTGATAAAGGCGGCACGGTCGCCTACTTTGCGCAGCGTCCAAAATTAGATAATGCTGGGTATTGGGTCGCAGCGACTGAAGGTGTGATGCCCAAGTACGGCAAGTCAATCTGTATTGCTAGTGACTATAAGCGCAGTTTAAGAAGTAAATGAACGCAAAAGGATACCGGATTATGAAAAAACCATCTCCAAAAGACCTGATTAAGTTTATGAAAAGTCAGGCGGAAATCGGCATCGAATTAATGAAGTTTGTTACGATGAATAAGCAAGATATTATCGAGATTAAAAAGCAGTTACAGGTTCAGCAGTCGCAATTAAAGATACTTGCTGAGAATACTGGGTTGATTGACCCAATACAAAAAACCATAACCCTAGACCAAAGTATTTTTGATGGGTATAGCGAAAGATTCCAATGGGCTTTTTCCGACCTCAATGGTGATGTATTTATATCCACAGCTCAACCCACGTTGGGCGTATGCGGTCAAAAGTGGTCTGCAATAGGTGGTAATTGTTTTGTGGGTAAAACCAACCGCACTGGAAACTGGTTTGAGTCACTAATTGAGCGTGAGAGCAAGGAGCTAACAGGCAGTGATTTAGCTCGAGACTATTTTAAGCGCGGTTGCTGCCCTAGAATTTGTTTTGTTGGTGAAGATAACGACGAGTGCTTGAGTGACTTAGTAGTAGCAATGGTTATTGGTTATACTGATGATACGGGATTTGAAACCAGTTATAACGAGTTTTTCCCATACGCTGCACTTGTTAATAGCTATGGTGATGAATTGACAGCAAGCGAGGTCGGAGCATGACAACCAAGCCGAATGAAACCATTGAAGCGCTCCACCAGTTAGGCTTAACACCGCTTGACTGGGTAGACGCGGAGAGATTTGCAGAGTTGACTGGCATTGCAGTGCAAAAGCTCACCGACCGTAAGAAGGCATGGCCAGAAAACGTTGTTTGGATGAAGGAGAGTGGTAACCTATATTACTCAATCAGAGGATATAACAAGTGGATGACTCAGCAAGCAGACCAACGTTACCGGAAGGCGTCCGGCTTAGATCGGGGCGCATTCAAATCTACTTCAGCAGAAACGGTAAATCCCATCACATCACATTGCCGCACCCGGTCACTGCGGAAGGCATCAATGCAGCCGCTAAAATTAGACGTGATTTAATTACCAAAGCTGAATGGGGAATACTGACTGATAACGACATCGCCCACGCAAAGGGCGATTTTGTTGTTGATGATAGTGTCATCGTCAGTGATGGCGTGTTATTCCAAGAAGTCGCACAAAAGTACCTAAAGCACTGCGACGCCAACTTAGACTCCAAAAAGGATTACGTCAGCGCATTAAACAAACATTGGATGCCAAACTTGGCGCTGGTACCGGTGCATCTAATCACATCAGACATGATCAGAGATATCATTGCAGATAGTGAGTTTAAATCTGACAAGACATTGAATAATTGCCTTGTGCCATTGCGCGGTGTGTTTGAAAAAGCGATTGAGCTGCGACTGGTCACGCCAGCGGATAACCCCATGGCAATGATTAAGAATAAAAAAGTACAAACAGGACTGCCCGACCCTTTTACCCGCGACGAAATGAACGCGCTACTTAATTGGCTTGATAAAAATTTGGAAGGTAAAGACAGGTTTTATTATTGGTATTTTGAAGTGGCGTTTTGGACTGGATGTCGTCCTAGTGAGCTGACTGCTCTAAGATGGAATGATATTGACTGGTTTAATGGCTCAGTCATTATTAATAAAAGCCGTGTACGTGGTATTGAGAAGCAAGTTACCAAAACCCATACGGCAAGAGAAGTGTATTTAAACGATAGGTCCAAGCGCGCATTTGAAGCGCTGAATGATTTAGGTCTCAGTACAGAATACGTAATGATATGCCCAGAAACCAATGCACCTTTCTACAATGAGAAGCCGTCACGCCTGCGCTTAACTGATGCAATGAAACAAACTAGAGTAAGGCATCGACCAGCATATAATGCTAGGCATACCTATGCGACCATGTTATTAATGGCTGATGTGAATCCAGTATTCGTATCAAATCAACTTGGCCATAGTTTGCAAATGCTAATAAAACGATATGGACGCTGGATTCATGGCGACCAAAACAAGCTTGAGATGTCAAAACTAACGACTGATTAACTGGTCTTGCCAGCCAATCATGTCAAAATCATGTCATAAAAAAAGCCAGTAACCTAAGTTACTGACTTTTCTCATAAAATATGGTGGAGATGGCGGGAGTTGAACCCGCGTCCGCCAGCATTACGCTCATGACTCTACATGTTTAGTTTCTGTCTTTGGTTTTAGTCCGCACCGATCCGACAGTCAGGATGGATTGGACGATTCTCTACTTTTAAACCCAAGCAATTGAGACAATCACTTGTGGCGCTTCTACATGCGGACGCTTCAACTTAGTTGACCAACTGTAGATGATCAGCAACCAAGTAAGCAGGGTTTAAGCTGCTAGAGCGTAATTTTCGTCGTTTGCGACTATAACAATATATGTTTGATTAACGAGAGGACATATACTCTCGACATGCATCATTGAGTTTCATCACCAGCGTCGAAGCCAGAACATCCCCAATTGAAGTCGCTATTATATAGTAAACATGAAGGGTATGACAATATATAAGCCATGCCTATTACATCACGTTACACATTACTTATATCATCATGATGTATCTAACTCACCGTTTTACGCTAATACCTGATTTAACCACTTACCAATACCTTGAATTTGCGGCATACAAACTTGATGCGCCATTGGATAAGTATGGTATTCAACAGAATAGCCTTTGGTCGATAATAGCTGCTCGGCTTGTTCGCCCAGTACAACCGGAACCACAGGATCATGCGTACCGTGCTCAATCAATATGGGCATGTCTTTATTTGCCGCGCTATAACTTATAGTCTCATTGGTAGCGAAATAAGTAGACAGTGCCATCAGCCCCGCCAAACGCTGTGGATAGCTAAGCGCCAAATGATACGCTACTGCTCCGCCCTGCGAAAATCCAGCAATTACAATATGTTCAGGCTGGATGCCACGTTCGATTTCACGGCTAATTAAGTCAGCAATTTGCTGCGATGATGTTTCAATTTGACTAACATCAACCTTGCGCTCAATGCTCATCTCCAAGATATCGTACCATGCTGGCATGACCATACCACCGTTGATGGTGACTGCGCGCTCAGGTGCATGAGGGAAAATAAAGCGAACTGCCATGTCATTAGCCAGACCTAGTTGAGATACGACTGGCTCAAAATCATGTCCACTAGCACCCAAACCGTGCAACCAAATGACCGCTCGATTAATCGCTTTGTTAGTAGGACTGTGCTCGACAATAACAGCATCTAGATATTTACTCATTGGTTATCCTTAATGATATTCAAAAATTTAAACAGGATTCATCTTCTAAAATTACTTTAATTATAAAATTGCTTTGATTGTCATCATTCCTTAAACATAACCCGATAGTTTAGGTACTAATTTAGCAGTATTAAAATTGATAACGATGATTTATACCTATTTATAAGGACAGTTTACATGACAATTTTAAATAATTCAGGGACTTCGCTTAAGCCATTGAACAGCGCGATACCAAGTAAACTTATAAGCAAAATTAGACACCAAAGTCTGAATATACCTTTAGCCGTCATCAGTACCTTTTTCTTACTGGGTTGTAATGAAGATGATAGTTCATCAACTGTCGTACCACCTACTTTACCACCAAAGACTGAACCTACACAGTCGCAAGCTTTTACCTATGGCGTTCGTCCCTTTTATTTGGTCAACGATATGGATGAAAGCCCGCTAAAAGATGAATTACTGTCCTGTAAAGCGCAAACGCCTAGCAAGACAGACTTCTCTATCGCCCACCGCGGCGCACCTCTACAATTTCCTGAACATACCTATGACAGTTATGTCGCCTCAGCACAGATGGGAGCAGGCATCTTAGAATGTGATGTTGCATTTACCAACGATGGTGAACTTGTGTGTCGCCATGCCCAAAACGATCTGCATACCACGACTAATATCGTCGCCACGCCATTAGCAAATCAGTGTAGTGTTCCGCCTATAATAGACGTTAATGGCACGCTCACAA
This sequence comes from Psychrobacter sp. 16-MNA-CIBAN-0192, assembly GCF_040309565.1. Lineage (NCBI taxonomy): Bacteria > Pseudomonadati > Pseudomonadota > Gammaproteobacteria > Moraxellales > Moraxellaceae > Psychrobacter > Psychrobacter sp. 16-MNA-CIBAN-0192. The sequence continues at coordinate 137,613 of NZ_JBEOOX010000005.1, read as the reverse complement.
ATGCTGCCGATATCGAATGTCGAACCTCAGATATTAGCGTCAGAGACTTTAAAAGTTTAAAGGGAAAAATGGACGCTGCTAACCCAAAAGCAAGCAATATTAGCGCCTACATGAATGCTACGGCACCATGGCGGACGGACTTGTATTCACAAAATGGTGAAGTGTTGACCTTAAAGGAACATATAGCGCTTGCTACTAGCTTGGGTATGAAACACACACCTGAGCTCAAAGCGCCTGTGGTTGCCATGCCCTTTAATGGCTATAGTTTAGATGCTTATCGTCAACAGTTGATTGACACTTATAAAGTTGCAGGCGTGCCCGCCAGTGATGTATACCCGCAATCCTTTAACCTTGAAGATATTGACTACTGGCTGAATAACGAGCCACAATATGCGACCAATGCCGTCTATCTCATCGATGATAGCAATGAGACCGCAGCAGGTAAAATATTTGATAAAAATGACCCAACGACGTGGAAGCATTCATTAGCTGATATTAAAGCGCGCGGCGTTAACATTATTGCCCCAGCATCTTGGCTATTGGTTACCAGCGACGGCAATGGCAAGCTGCTACCATCGGCATACGCCTTGCAAGCCAAAGCCAACGGACTCGACATTATTACTTGGTCGCTTGAACGGTCAGGACCATTAAAGAATGGCGGTGGTTGGTACTATAGTGGACTTGGCGATGCCATTAATAACGATGGAGATATTATGAATGTTATTGATGTATTGGCGCAAGAAGTTGGGGTTAAAGGTATCTTCTCAGATTGGCCAGCAACCGTGAGTTACTATGCCAATTGCAAAGGTTTCAAGTGATATAAGGGACGAGCTCTACTCATAAATAAATTAAGTAATGGAAACTAGCGGTTGCGTGACATCGGCATTTTGTCCACGATGACGCAAGTAATGGTCAAGCAACACAATCGCCAGCATCGCTTCGGCAATGGGCGTGGCACGTACACCAACACAAGGGTCATGACGACCTTTGGTCAACATATCGACCGCTTCGCCTTGAGCATTAATACTTTTGCCAGCGGTGGTAATGCTCGATGTCGGTTTTAACGCAATACTGACCCGAATATCTTGCCCAGACGAGATACCGCCCAAGATACCGCCAGCATGATTGGCGGTAAAGCCATCTGGGGTCATTTCATCGCGGGCGCTATGTCCAAATTGTTCAGCGACTGCCATACCATCACCGATTTCAACCCCTTTTACGGCATTGATACTCATCATCGCATGAGCAATATCGGCATCTAAACGGTCAAAAACAGGTTCACCTAAGCCTACAGGCACGCCACTGGCAATAATCTCTAGACGTGCGCCACAACTCGTACCTTCACGGCGCAAATTGTCTATTAAGCTTTCAAAACGCCCAATCGCGTCTTTATTCGCGCAAAAGAATGGATTGCTATTTACAAAATCCCAATCAATCGCTTTTGAATCCAATACTTGCGTACGCTCATGACCCATTTGAGTAACATGACCACGCACTTGTACGCCCAAACGCTCAAACAGGTATTTTTTAGCTATCGCACCGGCGGCAACGCGCATTGCTGTCTCGCGCGCTGAAGAACGCCCACCACCACGATAATCGCGGAAACCGTACTTCATACTATAAGTATAGTCCGCATGACCGGGGCGAAAAGTATCTTTTATCTCGCCATAGTCTTTAGATTTTTGATTGGTATTGCGAATCAGTAACCCGATAGACGTTCCGGTAGTTTTACCTTCGAAAATACCAGAGATAATCTCTACTTCGTCAGACTCACGGCGCTGGGTTGAGTATTTTGAGCTGCCCGGTTTACGGCGGTCTAAATCTATTTGCAAATCTTCAGCACATAATGCTAAGCCTGGCGGTACGCCATCGACGATAGCCATCAAGCCTGCCCCATGTGACTCACCGCACGTGGTCACCGAAAAAATTTTTCCAATACTATTGCCAGCCATGTTTGTCCTTAAACGGGTAAAACCTATTGTTAATCATTGGGGTTAAGAGCTATTACGCCATTATTTATTGAGCTTGAGACTCTAATAATTGAACATAATGCGCAAATAAATGACGATGGGTTATCAATTCATCAAAGGTAATGGCGAATATACCATGACCACCATTGGCAAATTTGAGCCAATCAAATTGAATATCAGGATAAGCTTGGTTCAATGCCCACTCGCTGTCGCCGACTTCACAAATTAATAAGCCTTCAGGACTTAAATAATCCGCAGCGTTATATAAAATATGATGCACCAAATCTAGCCCGTCTTGTCCAGCAGCTAGTGCATGCTCAGGCTCATATAAAAACTCAGGCGGCAAGTCTGCCATGATAGCGGCATCCACATACGGCGGATTGGTCACGATAAGCTCGTATTGATGCTCAGGTGGCAGCTTATCAAATAGGTTGGATTCAATCACATTTACTTGATGGTTTAAGTCGTGATGATCCACATTGACCATTGCTACTTCTAAAGCACTTTTATCAATATCAACGGCATCAACCAATGCATCGACAAAACGCGTTGCCAGTGCAATCGCAATACAGCCAGAACCCGTACACATATCCAAAATGCGCTCAGGCTGTGACAATTGCATCACCTCAAGCCCGTGTTCATAAAATTTGGACGCCTGTTCAGTGCCTTTTTTGCCAAGCGGCTTTGCCAACTCGTTAGCATCGAAATAAGGATAAAACTGCTGTTGAATCAGCTCAGCAATTGGTGAACGTGGAATTAAGACGCGCTCATCCACATAAAACGGCAAGTCACAGAAATAAGCTAAATTAATCAAATAGCTAAGCGGCTTACGTTCAGCAATACGCTCTTCTAATAATGCCAATACCGCCTGCTTTTCTGAAGAAGTCAAACGACAATCCAAAATCTGCTCATCAGCTGACCAATCAAGCGACAACGAATGCATGACAATGGCTGAAGCTTCAGCGAACTCGTCAGTTGTTCCTTGCGCCACGACTACCTCATAGTTGCGCAACTGAGTGACACCAAAGCGGATAAAATCGCGAATGCTAAATAACTGCTCACGAGCTTCTTCAAGCTCTGCATGCAGGGTGGCAAACTGACTGTGCTCTGTGAGCGATCCCGTTTCGTCCGCTGCAAAGTCATGATCGGAATCAAGGTCAAACTCATGCGACTCATGACCGCTAAAATACTGATTCTGAAAATCTTCTGCACTGATGGTTTGGTGTTCTGACATATCTCACCCTATTGGTTACATGCACACTGACTAGCGATTCATTGGCGACATGCTAATGGATTAATTAAAACTTGTTAGCGCATTATAGACATAAACGTTATGTAGCGCCAATAACTGTCACCGTTAGTTTAATAAAAACTCTAGCGACAAAATCCTTTGCTAAACATATTAAAGCTATCTCCCCACTTTTTTATCAATAAAATCCTCATTACTGCCCCTTCCTTAATCTAGTTTAACTTTTATAAAGAGAGTGATAAAAAGCAATAAAGCGTTATAAAAATATTGAACCAATTATTTAGGTTATAAAAACTATGCTAATAAATATTGCCAGAATGTCTGCCCTACTATACATAGCGCTTAACCCAATCATTACTGTATTGTACGTTATACGTCAGCAACTGCTACGCAATCACCGATTCTATCAAAAACAGTCATCAAAAATTTGCGCAGTGCCTAAATTATGCGCATAATAGCCCCATTAAACTTTTAACTGTGACTCATTATGATGACCATAAAACCTCTTGTTATTTCTATGACCATTGCTGCACTGAGTGCAACCGTTAGTATCAGTGCTTTTGCTGCGCCTACTGACAACAGTCGCCCGCTACCAGTACGTACAGCAGATAAAATGTCTGACCTTGCCGTAAAAGCCAGCCTGAGTGTCCAAGAAAACCGCAGCCACGCCACCAGTAAAAATACGGCAACTGCAAAATCAATCAATCAATACAAGACCACAACCCAGCCCAAAGCTGCCACTCAACCCAAAGCAGCGGCTCAGGCAGGCACAAAGCTTGCCGCTGACAATATGAGTGTGACAGAGCTTACTCGTAAAGATGATCAGTCTGATGATATCAATGGTGGTCAAGCAGTCGCTGACCCTGGCAGCACCGCCTCTTATGATCCGTTTGCCACGCATGACTTTTCCTTGCCAAGTGGTGGACAACGTCTCGCTATCAATGATGCCAATAACGATGCCGCTATCAAAAGCATTGAAAGTATCGATGGTAAAAAACATACCACGCTGAACCTATCTAATTATGCCAAGCAAGTGAATGAGTCAGTTTGGTCACCAAACATGAAGGTCAACTCAGCAATGACCATCAAAATGCAAGCCTTGCTCGATTGGAACCATGCTTCTCCGGGCGCTATTGATGGCGGTTGGGGCATGAACAGTAAAAAAGCATTGATTAACTTCCAAAACATGCGCGGTCTACCCGCTACTGGAAAAATGGATCAAGCAACGTGGGATACCCTTAATAAAAATATTCCAGCGAACAAACCAGTTTTAGTGACCTATACGTTGACCGATGAAGACCTTAATACCAACTTTGCTGTGACTCCAGCGGGCGCTGAAGAAAAATCTAAAATGAAAGGGTTATATTATCAAGATATCAAAGAGATGCTCGGCGAACGCTTCCATATGGATGTGCGCTATCTTGATAAATTGAACCAAAATAAAACCTATCAAGCCGGTGAAACTGTGACCGTTTTGAATACTCGCGCCCCATTAAAAGAGCGTATTACCCGTGTGGTTGCCAGTAAAGCCGACAAAACCTTATACGCTTATAATGGCGATAAATTGGTTGCCACCTACCCAACCACCGTTGGTAGTGACAGCACGCCATCACCACAAGGCAGCTTTAAAATTGTTAATAAAGTAAAACTACCTTGGTATAAAGCTACCGTTGGTGAAGGCGCTCAGAAAAAAGTCCATATGTTACCGCCAGGTCCAAACAGTCCAGTTGGCGTCGTATGGATGGGTTTATCTAAGCCCTCTTACGGTCTGCATGGCTCACCAAAACCTGAAGGCATCAGTCGTCAAGCATCCGCTGGTTGTGTGCGCTTAACCAACTGGGATGTGCTAGAGGTTTATGCCAATATCGAAAATGGCGCAACGGTTGAGCTAAAATAAAATACTTTTAAAATTTTAAACGTAAAAAAAGACCCTTAATATGGGTCTTTTTTTATGCCTGACGCTTTGTACTTAATTTCATGTTATTTATAGAGGATTATGTGCTCCTAAACTTTATAACCTTCCTCGTTACCTGTGATATTACCTATTTTTTTAGTGAAGAACAGTCCAGCAGGTATTGAGACTAAGATACCAATGGCAACGGCAATTTGGATATGCGGAATTTCATTGAATCCTGATAATAATGCAGCAATCATGAAGATACCGACGATAACGGTAGCTGCCATTGAGTAAATCATAGAGAAAAGGGGCCATTTCATAATATAATCCTCATACTTTGTGTGGGTATAACTCATTTATACGCTATATCCCTACTTATAGTAAGCTTTTATTATAGACCGCTTAGCCATTTATAAAGGCTGACTTTTGTTTAAAACCATGTTAATATCATGGAGTTAATTGAAGTCTTGTAATAATTGGCTTTTTAGCACTAATAAATGATGTCTTTTGCCAATTCTCTTATTTACCTTGCTATATGCCTCTCCGTTCTATACCTACCTCCTTCTCTACTTTGTATACGATCCTTTTTTAAAAACATAAGCTTTGCTGTGTACTACTTGCTATATATTAATAGCGGCGAAAAGTAATGGGTTCTTGGCTAATTTTCAGTACAATAGCCTGTCTTTTTTATCTAGCCAGCCTTACTACTATGCCAATACCTACTGACCACGCCGATTCAAATAATCAAAAGAGTAATCAAAAGAATAGTCATCCAGCCTCTATTGATGATAATAGAGACCTTGATTCTGCTGGATATCAAGATAATGAAAATACGATTAACAGTGAAAGTACTAACAGAGACCGCGGTAATAACAATATTGCCCTTACTGCCGGTTTAGATAATGTTGATATAGAAACAGAAGCTGCTCAGCCCCTAGAAGCCAAAATAACCTTATCTTCTCCCAGTCCTGATGTGGCGATTGCAACATTAGAGACTGCTGATTCTGAAGTGGTTGCTACAGAAATTATTGATGCTGATTCTCCTAACTATACTGTAGCTGTTATAAAGAGCGATAAAAACATAGAACAGTCTAAAGACACCTCATCTAAAGCCTCTGATGAAACTGTCTCTGAGAAGTCGGCAGATTTTGGCGATACAGATACAAGTAGTTATGTTAATGATGATATTAGTGCCAAAACTAGTGACGCAGAATTACTCGAAGAAAACCTAGAAGAAGCGAGGTTAATAGAGGAAAGCTTACGCGCAGAAGACTTATCCGATGATGAGATTATTGAAAAAAAACAGGAGGTTATCGAGGACAAAAAAGAATCCAAACTTGAGTCTTATAAGCAATTTGTCGCTGAGCAATTTAGCCATCAAAAAGTAGATTATCCAGAGGTTCGGGTATCTATTGAAGCCAATGCGCTGCCCAGTAAAATGTATTTTATGATGAATGTGCTATCCGCTATTATTGCCAGCTATGGACTGATAGCCAATTCAGCTGCTGTGGTTATTGGCGCGATGTTGGTAGCTATGATGCTAGGACCTATCACCGGTGTGGCATTAGCGATTATTGATTATCGGATGCCATTACTGCGGAAATCATTATTTACGGTCGCAGCTGGCGCGTTATTGGTCATTATGGTAGGTTTTATCATAGGGTTACTGCACCAAGACCAACCGCTTACTGCTGAGGTATTATCACGTACCCAACCAACGTCGATGGATTTAATGATTGCACTTGCCGGCGGTACAGCGGGGGCTTATGCGATGGTATCGCCACATTTATCGGTGGCTGTAGTTGGCGTAGCAGTAGCGACCGCACTGGTGCCACCACTCGCCTCAAGTGGTATTTTATTTGCTCATGGTGAGATAACGCTAGGGCTCGGTGCGGCGTTACTGGCTTTAACCAATATTATCGCCATTCAATTTACCAATGCGATGGTATTGTGGTTTTTAGGGTTTAGGCGTTTGGTAGATGATGATTATCAGTCCAATACCTATTGGACATTTTTAAAGCGTAATGCGGTGCCTTTATTATTACTCATTGGCTTAGGGGTTTATCTTACCATTAACCTAAATAATAGTGCGCAGCAGCAAGCTTTTGAGAATATGGTGGAAGCCACTATTAATCGGCATTTTGAAGATAAAGGCAATGTGCTGACCAACACCCAGTTTAATGAAGCCAACGGCAATCAAATTATTCGTGCGGTCATTCGCGGGGAAACCACGCCAACATCCTACGATGTTCAGCAGATTGAAGACACTATCAGTCAAGACCTTAATAAGAATGACCCGAATCACTTACCTATCAAGCTTCAACTACGCTATATGCCGATACAGGTTATTGAGTCCGATCCGCTCATTCAAGAAAAATTGAATAAAAAAGATATGACTATGCTGACCAATTAGTATTGGCTCATAACACGACTTAATCCTATTAAGTCTTAATGAATAACACCGTCCAACGGATATCGTTTGCCAAGTGCGCTAATGAGTGTGCTAAAATCGCTGACAAAATATTTTATCTATCATTTACTCAATCATTCCATTGCCAGTAAGGAGCCGCTGTGAGCCAGCCTTTTCGCTCAGCCGATATTCGCCAAGCTTTTATAGACTTTTTTGTGAGCAAGCAACACACTGCCGTCGCTTCATCAAGCCTCATTCCGCATAATGACCCTACCCTGTTATTTACCAATGCGGGTATGAATCAGTTTAAAGAAACCTTTTTGGGCATGGAACCTCGCGATTATACGCGTGCTGTCACCTCACAAAAATGTGTCCGTGCCGGCGGCAAGCATAATGATTTGGATAACGTAGGCTACACCGCACGCCATCATACGTTCTTTGAGATGCTAGGTAATTTCTCGTTTGGCGACTACTTTAAACAATCGGGTATTGGCTATATCTGGGAATTTTTAACCAGCGCTGAGTGGCTAGCGATTGATAAAACGCGTTTATACGTGACCATTTATCATACTGACGATGAAGCGTTTGATATTTGGCATAATGATATCGGCTTGCCAGCAGAGCGTATTATCCGGATTGGCGATAATAAAGGCGCACCATACGCCTCAGACAACTTTTGGACGATGGGCGATACGGGTCCTTGTGGTCCTTGTACCGAAGTATTTTATGACCACGGTGCCGATATCGAAGGCGGCTTGCCTGGTACACCTGAAGAAGACGGCGACCGCTATATTGAGATTTGGAACTGCGTCTTTATGCAGTTTAATCGCCAAAAAGACGGCTCGATGTTGCCATTGCCTGCGCCTAGCGTCGATACTGGTATGGGTCTTGAGCGTATCAGCGCCATTATGCAAGGCGTTCATGGCAACTATCAAATTGACTTATTTACCCATTTGATGGATGCTGCGGCGGCAATTTTAAATATTGAAAATGAACAGCAATCATCACTAAAAGTAATTGCTGACCATATCCGTGCTGTCTCGTTTTTGATTGCTGACGGTGTGATGCCAAGTAACGAAGGTCGCGGCTATGTGCTACGTCGTATTATTCGTCGTGCGGTGCGTCATGGTAACAAGCTTGGCGCGGAAAGTGATTTCTTTTATCAAATGGTTGCGCCATTGGTTGCTGAGATGGGCACTGCTTATCCTGAACTTATCGCCAAACAAAACGTGATTGAAAACGCCATTTTAAAAGAAGAAACTCAATTTGCCAAAACATTGGCGCAGGGTTTGCGTTTATTAGCCACTGAGCTTGAAGGCTTGCAAGAAGGCGATGTGTTATCTGGCGAAGCCGCATTTAAGTTGTATGATACTTACGGCTTCCCTGTCGATTTAACCGCAGATATTACCCGTGAGCGTGGTATTAGCATCAATGAGGCGGAGTTTGACACGCATATGCAAGCGCAACGTGAGCGCGCGCGAGATGCAGGTAAATTTGACGTTGATTATAGCAGCGTAATTCAAGTCGAGACACCAACGACCTTTATTGGTTATGAGCAACTGCATGATGATAATGTTAATATTGTTGCGCTCTATCAAGATGGTAAAGCTGTCGATAGCTTAGCCGAAGGCATGGAAGGCGTTGTGGTTCTTGACCGTACGCCATTTTATGCTGAAGGTGGCGGACAAGTCGGCGAGCTTGGCGAGATTCGTACCGCGTCAGGCGTCTTTGAGGTTCAAGATACTAAAAAGTCCGGACAAGCCATTATTCACTATGGTGTCGTCACCATGGGCGAAATAAATGCCAAGCAAGTGGCTGATGCACAAGTTCTGTCTAGTACTCGTGCGGCAAGTGCCAAAAATCACTCTGCGACCCATTTATTACACGCAGCTTTACGTCAAGTATTGGGCAGCGACGTGACGCAAAGAGGCTCATTGGTTTCCAGTGAAGTCCTACGTTTTGACTTCTCTTATGACAAGCCTGTTAGCCCTGCCGAACTCAGCAAAATTGAACGCTTAGTTAATGAGCAAATCCAAGCCAACGCCCCTGCTTGTATCGAAAATATGTCTATTGATAAAGCGATGGACAAAGGTGCCATGGCTTTATTTGGTGAAAAATACGGTAGCGATGTTCGCGTTTTAACCATGGGTACGGATGTTATCGTTGATGGTAAGCAGCAGCCGTTCTCTATTGAGCTGTGTGGTGGCTTGCACGTTGAGCGTACTGGCGATATCGGACTGTTAAAAATCATCAGCGAGGGCGGTATTGCCGCGGGTATTCGCCGTATCGAAGCCGTTACTGGCATGAATGCGGTAAAATATATTCAGCAAAGTGAGCAGCAATTAAGTGAGTTGGCTGGTCAGCTTAAAGTTAAACGTCCAGAAGTCGCTCAGCGTGTGCGCACTATGAGCGAAAAACAACGTGAGCTTGAAAAACAGCTTGAACGTTTAGAACAAAAAATTGCCAGTGCCCAAGCAGCGAACTTGCTCGACAACGTACAAACCATTGCTGGTACACCTGTATTAATCAGCACCTTGAACGGTGTCGATGGCAAATCTATTCGTACCTTAATGGACGATATCAAATCCAAACTGCCTGACAGCGTGATTGTACTTATCGGCGATAAAGACGGACAATTGGCATTAGCAGCGAGCGTAGCGAAATCCGTCATGGCAAGCGTAAAAGCAGGTGACATCATTCGTCATTTGGCAGGTGAGCTTGGTGGTAAAGGCGGTGGTAAGCCAGATTACGCCCAAGGTGGTGCGCCAAAAGTCGATAACAGTGCTGCCGTGATTAACGCGCTACCCACTTGGCTTGAAAGCCAACTTGGTTAGAAAATTCGGTAGACGTTACTGTCACGGCTTGGCTGAATGTTACGGTTGATTATGAGTGTCATAACTAATTACCATCTATTTAACCGCTCTCGTGGCTTAAATTTATCGGTCAAATATGGTATAACGTGTAACAGTTAGTCAAAACGTGATTGCAGCGCTTGGTTCTACCTTATAGCTTCACCAGACGACATTGTATTTATAACATCGTTTTTATCATCGTGATACTTTTGCTAATTCGGCTTTATCAAGGTCAGCTTTTCTCATTATGACATTCATCATGAGGCAAGACTGGCAGATGGCCATTGATGAATAATAGGTAATCTCTTTATGGCATTAATCGTACAAAAATACGGCGGCACGTCAATGGGCAGTATTGACCGTATCAAAAATGTCGCTAAGCGTATCAAACGCTGGCATGATCATGGTCATCAAGTGGTCGTTGTCGTCTCTGCCATGAGTGGCGAAACCAACCGTCTGATTGATTTGGCGCGCCAGATTAGCAGCCAGCCTGATCCACGTGAATATGATCAAATGGTATCGACGGGCGAACAAGTTTCTATCTCATTACTTGCCATGGCAATTAAAGAGCTTGGCGTTGGTGCACATTCCTTTACCGGTCGCCAAGTAGCGATTAAAACCGACAGCGCCCATAATAAAGCGCGCATTGAAAGCATCGATAGTCAGAATATCCGAGCGCAATTAGATGCTGGAAATGTCGTTATCGTGGCAGGTTTTCAAGGCATGGACGAACACGGTAATGCCACAACTTTAGGACGTGGCGGCTCAGATACCACTGGTGTGGCGATTGCCGCTGCCTTGGGCGCTGATGAATGTCAGATTTACACCGACGTTGATGGCGTATACACCACTGATCCACGTGTCACCTCAAAAGCCAAAAAACTTGAAAAAATTACTTTTGAAGAAATGCTAGAGATGGCAAGTCTTGGCTCCAAAATTTTGCAGATTCGCTCTGTAGAATTTGCAGGCAAGTATGGTGTGCCATTACGTGTGCTATCCAGCTTTGATGAAGACACCGATGGCAGCTTTGATCAAGACTTTCAAGACAATGTCGGCACCCTAATTACGATAGACGAAGGAGACAACATGGAACAGGCAATCATCTCAGGTATCGCCTTTAATCGCGATGAAGCAAAAATTGTGGTACGCGATGTGCCTGATCACCCAGGTATCGCCTCTGCAATTTTAAGCCCAATCGGTCGCGCAAATATCGAAATTGACATGATAGTCCAAAATCTATCGACCAATGGCATGACTGATTTTAGCTTTACCGTCAATCGTACCGACATGGAAAAAACCATGAAAGTATTGAATGAAGAAGTTAAAAATGAAATCGGTGCCAAAGAAGTGCTTGGTAACAGCGATGTGGTAAAAGTGTCTCTTGTTGGTGTTGGCATGCGTTCACATGCAGGCGTTGCTAGCCTTATGTTCCAAACGCTGGCTGAAAATAACATCAATATTCAGATGATATCGACCAGTGAAATCAAAGTGTCCGTTCTTATCCAAGAGCAGCATCTAGAAAAAGCAGTTAAATCTTTACATACTGCCTTTGGACTTGATCGTGAAGACGGTGAAAGTAAAGTTGCTGGACAATAATTTAATAAAACAGTAATTTAAAAATATTAAAGTAGTTCCTTCACTATCATTAACCGTTTTCCATTAAATAGGGTCTACTTCGACCCTATTTTTTTGTCTCTTTGTTGCTAGGATTAAGGTGTTTGGTAGATGGGTAGGTATTTACCGCCCAGTTTTATTAAAAACCGTGACAGTCCCTACTCTGACACTTATAATGACTCGTTCATTTGGGCTAATGAATTCACCTTTTATCACCCCTATTCGCACCATCTCGGTGAGTGCTTGACTATTGTAGATTTTTCTAGGCATTATTTTTTGAGAAAAGACACAAGCGTCATGAATAAGTGATATCCTGCAACTGAGATATAATGTAATGAGCAATATTTGTTTAATGCGACATAAGGAGTGTGACGCATGTTAATTTTAACACGCCGTGTGGGCGAAACCTTGATGATAGGCGACGAGGTCAGCGTGACTGTCCTTGGAGTTAAGGGTAATCAAGTACGAATTGGTGTGAATGCGCCAAAAGACATTGCTGTGCATCGCGAAGAGATTTATCAGCGTATTCAGCATGAGCGTTCGGTACAATCGCAGATGCAGCATCTTGAGCAAGGTAGCTTTGCACCATCCTTTGATGATGAAGACTATTTTAATCGCTAAAGTGTCGCATGTTTGGCTTTTCAGCCTTCAATTATAGGCACAGGCACTATTATCTTTCACTGTTAATCATTAAGCATAGAGTAAGCAAATATCGCTTCTTCGTTTTGCTTTAAGGTCATTTACTTATGGGTATCCGCCAATCAGACGTTTCGGCTTTACTTAATGGCTTACATAAAAAAGCCATTGGATTTAGTGATGTTATCAGCTTTATTGATGACTTCTATCTTTATGAGCCTGCACCATTTGTGAATGGTATGCTACATAATGCTGCGGGCGAAAATGAAGGCAGTGCCAAGATTTTTGGTTTTGCTAAACTTCATGGATTAAATCAGTTGGACACTTTAGCATTGTTTGCTGAGCATTACGCCAATGTACAGGCTATGCCAAATGGTACTGAGCACGCCAATATCCGTAATTTTTTACATTGGGGCTGGCAAGGCTTTTTAATGCAGCATAATCCGCTTTCAGAAATATAGAACTATAAGTGACTGATGCTCATTGATTAGCGCTAAGCTGATATCAGCAAAGTATCACTTATTATGCTATAAAGTGTAGAAAACATAGAAAATACCAGTAATAAAAAAGCCACGCTATCTAACTAGCGTGGCTTTTTGCTTTTAACTCATTTTAAAGTCAGTATTTTCAAAGCTGATTCGCCTAGATTTGGTACCATTAGTATCAAATCTAGCAACTCTCTTTCTAATATTTATTTATTGCGAAACTTGACCGGTTGCGTAGCCCCTTTAGGATTGGGCATATTAGGATAATGATGTTCATGCTCAACATCACACTCCGCACCAACCACCGTACCGTCATTCTTTATTGGCTTATGAATATAACCGGTGCGTTCGCTGGGCGCTAAGTGTTCATGCTCCCAAATCATCACCGCCTGCAGACAGGTTTCGCGCTGCTCACTCGTTAGCCGACGTCCATCGTCCCATTTACCAATCTCAATCGCTAAGCGAAATTTATCGACCAACTCTGGTGTTAACGTTGCTAATATTGTGTCTTTATTCATAACGTTAAGGTTCCTCTGCCCTTGCTTTACAATTTTTTCACTATGACACCAATTAATGCTGGCTTATTATCCATCAATAATATCATCATCGCTATCAAGACTGAACTCTTCAGCATGGACGTTCCAGTGCAATTTGGTACGACACGCCTCATAAAAATCAAATCCTGGCGGGTGCAAAAGGGTCAGCTTGTCGGGATGCTTGCGGATATGTAAGCGCTGATTTTTCTCGATTGGTATACCTTGCTTGCCATCTGCGCTGACCATAGGCTGGGTGCGATTGTCCTCATGAATGCGAATAATAATCTCACTGTTACCACTGACCACAATAGGGCGGCTCGATAACGTGTGCGGATGCATCGGCACCAAACATATCGCATCCATACTAGGATGAATAATAGGACCACCACCCGACAAGGCATAAGCCGTAGAGCCGGTTGGTGTTGCCACAATCAAGCCATCACTATGCTGACGATAAACATCATGACCATCAATTTTCAATTGAAAATCAATCATATGTACCGATTTACCCGCATGTAACACCATATCATTCAACGCCATATCTTGATGAATGATATTTTGCCCTTCTCGAATCTCCATCGTCAATAAAAACCGGTGATCAAGCTTATAATCACCCATTAATACTTGACGCAGTTTTAATCCTACTTCAGTCGGCTTAACGTCTGCTAAAAATCCCAGACGACCACGGTTGACACCTAGCACCGGCACACGATAACGTGCCAGCGCTTCTGCAGCATGCAATATTGACCCGTCGCCACCAACCACAATCACTAAGTCGCAAATCTCCCCAAGCACATTACGCTCAACGATTTTTACTTTTTCTATCTCGCTGAGGTCTAACGTTGGCAAGCTTGCCGTATCCACATCCATTATCAATGTTAAACCCATCTCATTAACAGTTTGGGCAACTTTTAGCAGACTTTGAATGACGCTACGTTTTCCTGCGCGTCCCATCAGACCGATGCGCCGAAAAGCAGGGTTTTTAATAGCATGAAGCAGCTCTGATTCATGTAAAGGTGGCAATCTGTCTGATTGCTCTGAGTTTTCCATAAAACGACCCAGTATGACGTTAAAATAGGCGACAATGATAGCGATAAATGAGCGCTTAAACTAGCATGTTTTGCTAATCTTGGTTGTTAACAGTGTTAATTGCCCCTATATATCAACAATGATGCAGTATTTTTAATAATACTACGCTATTTACCAGTCTATTATTTTACAGCTACCTCATAATATAAGAACTTAATTATCCTTTTTACAAATTATGTTGGCAGCTATTACAGTTACCACAATCATTAAAATCAATTCACAACGCTTTAGATTTAAGCCGTCACGCAAACACAATTGACAATAATCGCGGTTTTGTTAGAGTAGCGAATATCTATTTTATTTTATTTATATTTTTTATTGAGGATACAAATATGGCTAATCCTATTGTCAGTCGCGCAGAGCTTGCAATCGGCGGTGCGCCGATGACCGTCAAAGGTGTAATCCAAAAAACCAGTCTATTATTAGGGCTCTCTGCCCTAACCGGTGTGGGGTTTTTCTTTTATGCTTTAATGGCAGGGCTGTCGCAAGGTTTTATCACCATAGCAGCCTTTGGTAGTATGTTTGCTGCCTTTGGTTTGGCAATGTTTATTACTTTTAAACCACATAAAGCTAAGACTTTTGCGATACCCTACGCGATATTGGAAGGTATCTTTTTAGGTGGCATTTCACTGTTCTTTATGCGCATGTACCCTAGCGTTCCTGTGACAGCGATGTGTGCGACCTTCGTTACCGCGGCAGTTATGTTAGGTTTATACCGTTCGGGTTTGGTTAAAGTAACGCAGAAGTTCCGCTCGATTGTGACCTCGGCGCTTATCGCAATTATGCTGGTTTATGTTGCGCAGTGGATATTGTCATTAGCCTTTGGTTCAAGTCTGCCATTTTTATTTGAAGGTGGCATGATTTCTATTGGCTTTAGCTTATTTGTAATTGTAATTGCTTCATTTACACTGCTAATGGATTTTGACAATATTGACCGTGGCGTTGCAATGGGCGTTTCTGAAGACTATGAATGGTTATTTAGTATTGGTATTCTTGCCACACTTGTTTGGATGTATATTGAATTTATGCGTCTTCTAAGCTACTTACAAGACTAAAACGCTTATTAAAGCAAAATGTTTCTTATAATAAAAACCGCCTGTCATTAAATATGATAGGCGGTTTTTTTAGGCTTTATATATTTTAATAATGTGAATTATGAATATCATTTTAAATAATTACTAAGCACGTTTAAGACGCAATGCATTTAGAACTACCAATAATGAGCTGAGTGACATGCCAATAGCGGCAAGCCAAGGTGGCACATAGCCAAATACTGCTGGTATTAGAGCGGTAAAGTTATAACCCAATGCCCAGCGGAAATTTTGCTTAATAATACGTTCGGTTTTATCAGCAATATGCTTAGCTTTGGCAATGGCTTCAATTTGACCATTTAAAATAATACTGTCACTTGAAACTTGCGCCAAATCGGCAGCACCCGCTATAGACGTCGATACGTCTGCAGCAGCAAGGACGGGCGCATCATTGATACCGTCGCCCACCATCAATACCACCGCACCCTGCGCTTGTAACTGCTGAATATGATCCACCTTTGCGGACGGTGATAAGCCATTATAGGCGGCTGGCATGCCTAACGACTTGGCTATCGTCAATGCTTGCGGACTGGGATCACCAGTTAGCATGACAGTTTCGATACCCAATGCTTTTAGTTTATCCATCATCGGCTGCGCGGTATCACGTACTTTATCATTAAAATAAAAACATGCCAGTCCTTGCCAGATTTCAGAGGAGTGCTGGTAAGATAGCACCACTGCTGAGCTGGCTCGATTCTTGGTTAGGTCAATATTTACTCTGCCGTCAATAGCATTATCAATATTCAAAGCAAAATCAGCATGACCAATTCGATATAACACGCCATCAATTAAAGCTTCTACGCCGCCAGCTGGATAATGCTGTAGATTTTGAGTGGCAGGCAAATGCAATTGATAAGCAGCAGTGAGCAGCGCGTGAGCAATCGGATGACGGCTGCCCACTTCAAGGGCAGCAGCAATGGACAATAATTTGTCTGTTTGTATTGATGTTTCGATTTCAGTTTCAATATCGATGACAGAAGACGTAAGCAGCTCAATGTTTAATAAATTTGGCTTACCATAAGTAAGCGTACCGGTTTTATCAAAAGCGACGTGAGTAATTTCTGCTAGGGTCTGTAAGGTATGTCCGCGCGTAGTTAGAAAGCCATAACTTGCTAAGCGATTGGTTGCCACCGTCAGCGCAATCGGTGTGGCAAGTGATAACGCACAAGGACAGGTCGCAACCAAGACGGCAACCGTTGCCCAAAGCGCTTGGCTTGGGTCAACGATATACCAGCCGATAAAGACCAGTACGGATAACACAAGAATTCGCGCCACGAACCAACGCGCCAACTTATCCGCTTGTTGGGCAAGCTTTGGCTTTTCACTCAAGGCACGGTTCATTAGCCTATCAATTAACCCAATTTGACTGTCTTCTGTCAATGCTGTGACCAGCATCACAAACGGCTGACTGTCATTTTGTGAGCCACCAACGATATAATCACCTGCAGTTTTAAGAATCAAATCGCCCTCACCCGTCAACAAGCTTTGCGAGACGGTGGCAGTTTGACTGAGTAAAATACCATCACTAATGATTTCAGCACCGGCGTCAATCATGATGATATCGCCTACTTGTAAGCTCTGGGCGGTGACCATATGTTTAGTGTCTTGTTGCCCTGCTGATTTTAATTCTGTCGTTAAATCGCTTAATTTCTCTGTCGGTTGGTTATCTAATTGACGATCTAACTTTTGGTCAACCGACTGTTGCCATGCGCTAGCAATCGTAGAGGTTAGTGCAAACGTACTGGCATCTATACCTTGCATAAAATCCGGCATAGACGCTGGTATAGGATCCGTCTTAGTAGCAAGTGTATTAGCGTTATTATTAACAATGGACTCATTATCATACGTTTTTAAATGCTGAATGATTTGCGCGGCAGCTTCTTTATCTTCAGCAATTTTTTGCACTAATATTGGCTCAACCACGACTAAGTCATTGGCCATGGTTGCTGCTTTTAAGCGCGCATTGTGTTCAATATACCGCCCTGCCAGTAAGAAAAAGATGAACATACTGACCGAATCATAATAAGTTTGTCCATGTCCAGCAATCGTGGCATAAAGGCTGGCAAAAAAGGTCACTATCAAGGCGATACTAACCGGCACATCCATATTGACTTGGCGCACGCGAATGGCTGACCATGCTGAGGTAAAAAACGGTACACCTGAATAAAAAAATACAGGAATACTGACGAATAACGACACCCAACGTAAAAAATCACGCTGCATTATCAGCATGTCACTATATTCACCAAAATAGAGCGCAACAGCATACATCATGGCTTGCATGGCCCCAAGTGCAGCAATACCTAGGCGCAACAGCATCTTATTGGTATGTTTTGCCAGCATGGCTTCATGAGTATCTTGCCGATACGGTTTGGCTTCATAACCAATCGCATTAATCACTGCTAAAATACGACTAATGGGTAATTTACTTTCATCCCAGACAATACGCATGCGCTGATTGGTCAAATTTACCTGACATTTTTCAATCCCATCAATCTCATACAATCGCGATTCAATCAGCCACGTACATGCTGCACAGCGCAAGTTATTAACAGATAATTCAGCCACCGACATGCCATCTTGAGCATATACAAATTGCGACTTAATCTCATCGTGATCATACGCCTCTAACCGATTAAGCTCAGTTGGCAAACTCGCGGTACGGTTAATCTCTGAGCGATCAAGGTAATATTGCTCAAGTCCTGCTTCTACGATACTTTGTGACGCCAGCTGGCAGCCCATACAGCACATTTCACGTGATGCACCCAATATATTTGTATGAAAAGGCGGACGTGGCACCGGATCACCGCAGTGAAAACAATGTCCGACTGGCGGTAACACCAATCCTACGATAATAGAGTGGTCATCATAAGTATTAGTAGAGGATAAGGCGCTGGACATGGCAGATATAATTTCCTTTAGACAGACGTTCTTGATGCTAATACGGACTGACAATCGGTATTATGAATTCGCCCTTATTATAAAGCACTTATATAAGCTGTTTACTAGAACTACCGATAGGATACCTAGCTAACTTAATATAGATATTTAGGATAAAGCGAGACTCCGATTAGTATACACCCTACGCGCCTGCCATTACTGATTCATCGCGTTGATGATGAGAGATTGAAAATTTTGTCAATTTGCGTCATTATGGAGCAGTTTTTTTATCCCCAAACGGTGCCTTATCAGTGCAAAAATCTCCTTCCACGCTATCACCATCCCCTAAATCTGCTGTTAATGCCTTACCGTCGCAGCAGCGCGGGTTTGTGTTTAGCAGTATTTTACTTCTTATTGTCATCGCTGGTATGGTGCTATTGGCGCTATATTTGGTCAAGCTTGATCGTACCATTACCCATAAATTTGAGGGTAAGCGCTGGGATATTCCGGCAAAGGTATACTCGCAGCCGCTTGAATTGTATCAAGATGCCAAAGTGGATGACAGTACTATCAAAACGTGGCTTGAGCTGCTCAATTATCGCAGTGATAGCGCCTATAAGCGCACCGGTACGTATCATAAATCAGGCAATGACTATACCATTCACACGCGCGGCTTTACCTATAGCTCAAGTGATGTCGATAAACAACAAGTCATTAAACTGACCATTGCTGATAATAAAATAAAATCGGTACAGAGTACCCAGCAAAGTGCTTCGGGCATCATCCGCTTAGAGCCCGTCAGTATTGGTGGTATTTATCCCGATAATAATGAAGACCGCTTGGTGGTATCGTTAGATGATGTGCCGCAGCCATTGATTGATGCGCTAATTGCTACCGAAGACCGCGGATTCTATGAGCATAAAGGCGTCTCGGTACGTGGTATCGGGCGCGCGGTGATTAACAACTTTACGGGCGGCGCGCGTCAAGGTGGCTCGACCATTACTCAGCAGCTGATTAAGAACTTTTATCTTAATTCTGACCGCACGATGAAGCGTAAAGCCAATGAGGCCATTATGGCGGTACTTCTTGAGCTGCATTATAGTAAAGAAGAAATCTTGCAAGCATATCTTAATGAGATTTATCTGGGACAAAATGGCAAGCGCTCGATTAATGGTTTTGCCTTAGCATCAGAGTTTTATTTTGACCAACCTCTGCATGAGCTACGTATTGACCAACAAGCGTTATTGGTGGGTATGGCAAAAGGACCCAGCGTTTATAACCCGCGCCGCAACCCTAATGATTCAAAAGCGCGCCGCGATACAGTGCTGAATAATATGCTGACCATGGGCACACTGTCGCAAACAGACTATGATACCGCGATTAGTAAGTCGCTTGGCGTGGTGGATAAACCCGTTGATGGTAAAAGTCGCTTTCCGGACTTTTTAGATATTGTAAAGCGCGAGCTTAATGACGTTTATTATTCCGACGACTTAAAGAATGAAGGTCTGATTATTATCAGTACCCTTGACCCTATTGCCCAAACAGCAGCAGATAAAGCGGTCGCTACAAAGCTGGGTGAATTACGCCGTAAGAGCAGCAAAACTAAAGAGCTGCAAGGCGCATTGGTCAGTGCTAATCCTGAAACTGGCGAGCTGGTGGCAGTGGTGGGTAGTGGTAGCGAGTTTACTGGTTTTAACCGCGCCGTCGATGCTAAACGCCAAGTCGGTTCATTACTAAAACCTGTTATCTATATGACGGCATTAGAAAGTGGTCGTTATAATTTGGCAAGCTCAGTTGATGATGCACCAATGACCGTTAACTTAAAAGATGGCGACTGGACACCGAAAAACTACGACGGTCGTGACCACGGCTATGTCTCTCTAACCACAGCGCTGGCACAATCTTATAATCAAAGTGCGGTACGCCTGGGCATGGAATTTGGTATTGACACCTATATTAAGCAATTACGACGCTTGGGTGTGGAGGAAAAAATCCCCAATTACCCTTCTGTACTATTGGGTTCAGTAAATTTAAGCCCGATGAATATGCTAGGTGTATACCAAGTATTTGCAACGGGCGGTTTTCGCACCCCGATTCATAGTATTCGTACAGTAATTGATGATAAAGGACGCATCCTGCAACGGACGGGATTGAATACCCAGCGCAGCATACCTCCTGAAACCAATTATTTGACCAATTATGCCTTACAACAAGTGGTCAAAAGTGGTACCGCCAAACGGGTACAATCGCTTGGTAGCAACCTGAACCTTGCTGGTAAAACGGGTACAACCAACGATTACCGCGATGCTTGGTTTGCAGGATACAGTGGCAACTATGTCAGCGTGGTCTGGGTTGGTCGTGATGACAATAAGCCGATTGGGTTAAGCGGTGGTACAGGTGCCTTACCTGTTTGGGTCGACTATATGGATCGGCTCAAGTTGACGCCGGTTTCGATGCCAGAACCGGCAGGTATTGAATGGTTGTGGTTAGAGAACAACTCAGGGAAACTCTCCAATGAACGCTGTCCTGATGCCCGCTATTTACCAGTCTTGTCCGCCCATCTACCCGATGAAGCCAGTAGCTGTGCCGTTAGTTTATATGAACAAGACCGTGCGCGTGAACAAATGGCATGGCAACGTCAGCAAGGTGCTATCAATCAGCAGCGACAACGTGAAGGGATTGACAATCAAAATGGCGAAGGTAGCAATGAATCAGACAATAATGATACTAATAGAACACTTGGTAGATTGGTCGAGCGCGCCCTTGAATGGTTTTAAATAGCTTTAGCGACTGATCGCAATTTTAGTGCTAAATGATTGGTTTTAGAGCGCTATGTTCTGATAATTAACAAAGCGCTTATGTTTAACTAACTGAATATAAAAGGTCGTATTATGGCGTTACATAGACAAGTAGTGGTGATAAAGCAGAAGCGTACGTTACGGTCTACAATCATGACGCCATTTTGTATCGTCAGTCTGTTAGCACTAAGCGCCTGTGAGACTGTGCCGATTCACACCAGCTCGGCGCAAAAACCCTCAACGCCAGCCAGCCAAATGCCTGCCATTAGCGATGACGACTATGTGAACGAAGTGGAATACTACCCTGTTGAACCTTATGTAATCCCCAAGATGGAACAAGCACCAGACATTATTCCTAATACGGGCGTTAATAAGCCACCTGCGCGTGATACGCATCCTTTGCCGCCAACACAGCCGCCGATACCGCCATCGCACAATGAGCTGCTCAAGCAAGCACGACAACATTCACAGCAGCAAAGCCGCACTGCTACCTCTGATAACAGTCACTTGCCAGCCGTACAAAGCCTCATGCAAGCAGGAATAAGCCAGCTAAAATCAGGGCAATTAAGCGCTGCAGAAACCAGCTTTACTCAGGCGCAGCGCTTAGCACCAAAATCATCGGCGGTGTATTTTTATTTAGCTCAAGTGGCATTAGAAAAGGATCAGCCCCGTAAGGCGGAAGCCATGGCAAGGCGCGGACTGAGCGTTACTAAAGATACAGGCAATCGCCGCGCTTTATGGCAAGTTATTTTACGCTCAGCACAGCAGCAAAATAATGCACGAGTGATAAAAGAGGCACAGCAGGCGCTACGTTAACGTATTAGCCTTTAACAACTGTTTAGTTACCTTCTATGTTAGCGATGGCTAATAACGAATTCTTCTTATTTTCTACTTATTTTTTACTTTAAACCAAGGTTATGATTATGGCATGGCACCAACTGCACTTACAGTGTGAAAAAGCAAATGTTGATTTGGCAGAAGCATTATTGTTAGAGGCAGGTGCGCTCTCTATCGCGCTCGATGATGCTGGCGATCAGCCGTTATTTGAACCATTACCAGGGGAATCACCACTTTGGGACGAGGTTATTTTGACGGGATTGTTCGATGCCAGTACCGATATGGGCAGTCAGCAAGCCGTTGAGCAGTTAAGCCACGATATAGCCGCACAAGTCCATGCCAGTCGTGCTTGGGTGACTGCCGTTGCGGATAAAGATTGGGAACGCGAATGGATGTCGCATTATAAGCCTATTGAATGCGCCAATAATCTATGGATTGTACCAAATTGGCTCACACCGCCAAATCCTGAAGCGATTAATATTATCATGGATCCGGGCTTGGCTTTTGGTACGGGTTATCATGCCACGACGCGTCTCTGCTTAGATTGGCTAACCGAGCAAGATCTTACGGACAAAGTCGTAATTGATTACGGCTGTGGCTCTGGCATTTTGGGCGTCGCGGCTTTATTGCTTGGGGCGCGTCATGTATATGCGGTAGATATTGACCCACAAGCCGTATTAGCAACCAATCAGAATGCTGAGCGCAATAATGTTGCACACCAGCTGCAAGCTTTTTTACCGGAAGATTTTAATACGTATTGTACTGAACAGAATATTCAACCTGTTGATGTTATCGTAGCCAATATTTTAGCCAAGCCACTGATTGGTCTGGCGCCTTATTTCGCAACTTTGATTGCCTCTAAAGGGCGTATCGTACTGGCAGGACTCATTGAGTCGCAAACCGAGCAAGTAAGCGATGCTTATAGCCCTTATTTCACACTCGATGCTAAGCATGCCTTTACGGCGCAAGAAGACCACCACTGGCAACGTCTATCAGGCACATTTATCAACTAGCAAGCGATTATGACATCTGTTACGATTGATGATAGTCAGCTTTTTCGCCTGTCCTTTTATTTCCTATGCATAGCGTGTCTTAGCAGATGCAAATAGGTAGTAAAGAGACAGCTTCATTACATAGCGGTATAACGACGGTCCTACATTTTTGGATGTCAACCTATGACCACAGTCAATAATCTTCAATGTCCACATTGTAATAGCCCTATTAATACGCCACAGGCGATGCTCCCTGACTCTGGCGCCAAGGTTTTTTGCGCGCACTGTCAACGGACATTTATAGTAGAGCGCTCTATTGCTAATAATATTGATACAAATAATGACGCTATCAGGACAGATAAGAGTTTTGATAGCGATATGTTGATTCATGACGATATGGAAATCGATGACACTATTGCCCAGAACCCTATTGCTGAATATGATTCACTTGAGGGTATGAATGCGTGGGTCATGAAGTCAGACCTTGTCCCAACACCCCCTATCGTTGAACTTATTAATAATGAGAGTCACGGTCACGCCATTGATGAGCATAGGACTGACCCAAAAGCGTCGCTACATCATTTTACTCAGACTAAACTTACCAATAACATCACGCCACACAACACTTCCTCTGATGCTCAGCAGCATACTACACCTATCAAGCCCTCCTCTCTATATAAGCATACCCAGCCCTCTACCCGCACGACGATTAGCTCAACAGCAGCCAATAATATTCATGCGAGCGTGGCTGATAATACCTCTGATCCTGTCAATGAAAATGCATGGCTTGAAGATTTACTCCGTGAAAAAAATGTTGCGGTTGATAGTGTTCTTGATGATCATGAGGATACTGAGCTTGCTAAACAATTGACTGAGATGGGCGTATCAACCATCAACACAGAAGAGAACACACAAGCCCGTGTCAGTAAAATCCGAGCACGGATGCAACAATCTTCGACAGGATTCGGTTCTGATTTTACTATGCCCGCTACCTCTACTGTATTATGGACAGTAGGCAGTGGATTATTAATCCTTCTGTTATTAACGCAATATATGATTTTTAATATCGATAACTTGGCTAAAAATCCAGCATTGGCGAGTCGCTTGCAACCGGTATGCTCTGTCCTTCCTTGCACGATACCGCCCGCTGATATCAATGCATTTATCATCACCAAGCCGACCGTCAAAGCCAGCCAAGTTAAAAACGCGAGAAAATTTAGTGATATTCAGGCGCAATTGCTCAATGAGAGTACCCAAACGCAACTGCTGCCGAACCTTAAGGTAAGTATATATACTCAGGATAAGATTATTGGAGAATTTATAGCCCAGCCATCGGATTATTTGCTGAGCAGTGAAACCAAACTGGCAGCTGAGCGACGTAAATCAGTTATGTTTACGGTTCCGATTACCGCTAAGAAAATCTCTAGAGTGGTGATTGAACCTTTTTATTAATGTTGTTAAGTATTTTCATTAAATAATAAAGATAATGGCACTCATTATTATCTATCCATTTTCTCCTTGTTATAGACGTATTGATATTTGTAAGGATACCGCCTTATGGCACACCCCACCATCTCACCTGCTAGTTACAACTCAATCGACTCATCCTACCTAGATGATTATTCTGATCCTATAGCAGTAGAGATTACTGGCTCTCACTCATCCACCACCTTACAACAATCGTTAAATGCACCGTTAAAAGTTCATGTTGAGCGCGTCGTACGTGAGTACTTTTTGGCTCTAGGCGATGATATGCCAACCGATTTATATGAGCTTATTTTAAGAGAAGTCGAGTTGCCTTTATTAACTGTTACCCTTGAACAAACACGCGGTAATCAGAGTAAATGCGCGCAGATTTTGGGCTTAAATCGTGGCACTTTACGTAAAAAACTTAAAACATATAATCTTATGTCTTAATTTTATATCTCATTTTTTATGTACTCTCTATAAGTTATCTTCAGGATAATTGAGACAGGCTTTTGTATAAATGAGTTAGATGCTTTAAGATATTACTCGTTTATCGTGCTAGATAATGATAAGCAACATTCTAAATAGTGATTTTTTAAATCAGCCTTTGTGCTGATGATGTAGTTGATGGGCGGCAATTAATGACGTATTTTTATATGCGTTTTGATTGTCATTATTATCTCGCCAGACGGTAACGTCAGGCTATTTTATGGAATTGATTTATGGGTACCACACCACTTGCACTACTCTCAGTCTCAGACAAGTCCGGAATTGTTGAGTTCGCTCAAGGCTTAATCAAGGCAGGATTTGGCTTACTGTCTACTGGCGGTACCTATCGTCTGCTTAAAGAACATGACGTTGCGGTCACTGAAGTATCAGACTATACCGCATTTCCTGAAATGATGGATGGTCGGGTCAAAACTTTACATCCGAAAATTCATGGCGGTATTTTAGGTCGTCGCGGAATTGATGATGCAGTAATGAGCGAGCATGCGATTGAACGTATTGACTTGGTCGTGGTCAACTTGTACCCATTCGCTGAAACGATTGCCCGTAGTGATGTAACGATGGATGATGCCATTGAAAATATCGATATTGGTGGTCCAACGATGGTACGCGCTGCTGCGAAAAATCATGCGCACGTAGGTATCATTACTGACCCAGCTGATTATGAGCGCGTGCTAAATGCGCTTGGTGATAGCACTACTCTAAGCACTGCCCTGCGTTATGACTTGGCAGTAAAAGCTTTTGAACATACCGCCCAATATGATGGCATGATTGCTAATTTCTTAGGTAGCCGTGTGAATGAGACGCAGCAACCAGAAGAATTCTTGCGCACGCTAAATTTACATCTTGTTAAAGCAGAAGACCTACGCTACGGTGAAAACCCGCATCAAAAAGCGGCGTTTTATGTCGACAGTCATACGGCTCAAAATCCACAAGCGTCTATTGCTACTGCCAAACAGCTCCAAGGCAAAGCGCTGTCTTATAACAATATCGCTGATACTGATGCCGCGCTTGAATGCGTAAAAGCTTTTACCGCGTCTGCCTGTGTCATTGTTAAGCATGCTAACCCATGCGGCGTCGCTATTGATAACGATCAAGTAGCCGCGTACCGTACCGCCTTTAGTACCGATCCTGAGTCTTCATTTGGTGGCATTATTGCTTTTAACCGTCAGCTAACAGTTGCGGCAGCAAAAGCCATTATTGATAGCCAATTCGTAGAAGTCATTATTGCCCCAAGCTTAGAAGACGGCGTTTTAGAAGCTACTGCTGGTAAGAAAAATGTACGCGTTTTAGTGTGCGGTGAGCTGCCATTACCGGCTGAGCGCTTGACTCAACTTGACTACAAACGTGTAAATGGCGGTTTGTTAGTTCAAGAACAAGACTTAGCAATTATTGGTGCATCTGCGTTAAAAATCGTGACCGATGTGCAGCCAACAGAAGCCCAAATTGCTGACCTTCTCTTTAGCTGGAATGTGGCGAAATACGTTAAATCTAATGCCATCGTTTATGCTAAAAATCAGCGCACCATTGGCGTTGGTGCAGGACAAATGAGCCGAGTCAATTCAGCACGTATTGCTGCGATTAAAGCGGAGCATGCGGGCTTGGTTACCGAAGGGGCAGTTATGGCATCAGATGCCTTCTTCCCTTTCCGTGATGGTATTGATAATGCGGCAGCTGTAGGTATCTCCGCTATTATCCAGCCAGGTGGTTCAATGCGTGATGATGAAACCATTGCTGCTGCTAACGAGCATGGTATTGCTATGGTATTTACCGGTATGCGCCATTTCCGTCATTAGGCTAAGGTTTCGTCCTGTTAAAGACTAAATCTCACCATTGGTAAACCTATAGAATAATAAAAAAGCCACTGTCATAATAACAGTGGCTTTTTTATGGTTAACAACTTTTAAATATTAACGCCCTTTTGCATCTGCCATATTGGCTTCATTAATCTCAACTTTATACACCAAGCGCAGATAATCTAGGTAATCTTGCAGCTGGTCTTGTCCTAAGTTATCACGGATAATCGCTGCCGTTTGCGCTTTTTCTACCGCCGATAATTGAGATTGGTTTTGAGTTTTGATAGGACCACCAACCACAACCGTCGCACCCATTTCTGTCTCACTGGCTACTGCCATTACGCCATTAGCAGGCGCTTGCTTGCTAAATGCCAAGCCACGCTCTTTTTCAGTTAGCAATGGTGTTTGACGATTCACTTCGCCCAACGCTTGAAACTTAACCGACTGCGCATTGATATCTGCAACGGTTTTAATACCAGCCGCCAACTGCTTAGCGTCTTTTAATGCCAAGGCGCTGGCTTTTTGTTGACGTAAGGTTTGAGTGATTTTTGGTGTTGCGGCAGCTAAGCTCAGGGTTGTTGTTGGGCGATAATTACTAGGCTGTACCCATGCCATGCCGTCCCCTACTTTAATACCTGCGGTAACTGCTTGGTCTTGAATCGTAAACTCATCAAAGGCTTGTTTAATGACTGCGGGCTGCGCCAGTACCGATGTGTTATTTTCTTTACGATACCCTTTAATACGTTTTAGCGTTACATTTTCTTGTTGAGCGATATCATTAATACTAAAGCCATCTGCTGCCAAGTCATTAATCGCGGTTACTTTATCCGCATACAATGATTGACGCTTGTATTCTTTAGCTTTTGCCGTCAGCTCAGCGCGCATACTCTCTAAGCTTGGCGCTTTACTGCCATTATCTTCTGTTACCGTAAATATCTGATAGCCAAAGCTGGTTTTAATCGGTGCGGTAATGCCACCAACACTCAAACCGTTTAATGCTTTCTCAACAGCAACGGCGTCTTTACCAAACACAGACGGGTTAAAGCTACCAATCGCACCGCCACTGGCACCTGACGGGTCATCAGACTCAGCTTTGGCAATAGCCGCAAACGATTCCCCTTTATTTAAGCGGGCTTTTATTTTATCTGCTTGCGCTTTGGCATTGTTACCAGTCAATAAAATCTGGCTGATTTTACGCTCATCAACAACAGCAAGTCCTTGTTTAAAGGCATCATACTGTTGCTGCAACTCTTCATTCGTCACGCTATTTACTTTAATGGCGGCAGGCGTCAGCTCAATATAAGCCAAATCAACCATTGCTTTACTTTTTAAGCGAGCTTTATTGGCATCGTAATACGCTTGGATATCCGCTTTCGTCACCTTAACTTGTTGCTGATAGTCTTGCCAGTTAAAACGATGCAGCCAAATTTGACGCGCTTCTAATTGTAAATCAATAAGCTGATTCACCGCTTTCATTGGATAAATTGCCGTGCCTACAATACTGGCATTAAGCTGATCGAGACTCAACTGATTGCGAAATTCTGCGAATAACTGATCTTTTGTCATGCCGCGCTGACGCAAGAAGTTTGAAAACTGGTCATTAGAGAACTCACCACTTTCATCTTTAAAGATGTCTTCTTGGCGCAGCAGACGATTAATCGTGTCATCGGATACCGTCATGCCAAGCTTGCCTGCTTGTTGCTCAAGTAAAGTTCTATCAATCAGACCTTTGAGCACTTGTTCATGAAGCACATCTTCATTTAACAAACTGGCATCTTTAACTTGCTCCAAAATCTCTGAGCGACGACTATTAACTGCGGTTTGATACTCTGACAATCCCACACTTGCCTCACCGACTTGCGCAATTTGATTGGGATCAACACCGCTTTGAAAGTAGCTTTCAATACCTAATAAAGCAAGCGGCGATAGGCATAGAATCAATAAAAGGCGACCAGGCCAGCTTTTTAAAAAATCGCGCATTTTATCCATAATTATTTCTGCTTATTAACCTATATTGATTAAGAACCATTGCAACACTAACAGCGCAGGCAATGGAAAGTGAGGGACGTTAGAATAATAGAACTGGTTTTGTAATGACTGTTATTACTTATAGACTTAGTGAAAAGTAATTAAACTTTGCTAAAAGCAATAAATGGAAGCAAAG
Organism: Psychrobacter sp. 16-MNA-CIBAN-0192; assembly: GCF_040309565.1. Taxonomy (NCBI): domain Bacteria; kingdom Pseudomonadati; phylum Pseudomonadota; class Gammaproteobacteria; order Moraxellales; family Moraxellaceae; genus Psychrobacter; species Psychrobacter sp. 16-MNA-CIBAN-0192. The sequence goes on along the minus strand of NZ_JBEOOX010000005.1, from coordinate 108,343 downwards.
CAATCATGCGCGCTAGTTCTACGCGCCCTATGATACGTGAATTTGTGTCGAGACTCAAAATATTCACGTCATCTAGCCTATAAATTTTATATAACAAAAAAGCACCCATAATAAGGTGCTTTTTTATCACTGCTTTATGAAGTATAAAACTTATTATCAGTAGCTATCGTCTATCTATAGCTACCGCTTATGCTACTAGTCATAAAGCAATTCAATAAACTGTTAGTCTATATAATCGGCTTAGTTCAAGCGCTCTTTTAAGTTTTTACCGGCTTTAAAGCTTGGTACTTTGCTTGCTGGGATAGATAGCTCTTCACCAGTCTTAGGGTTACGACCAGTACGAGCTTTACGATCTTTCACGCTGAAAGTACCAAAACCAACTAATGAGATGCTCTCGCCAGCTTCTAACGCTTCGCCGATGCTTTCCATCACTGCATTTAGAGAATCACCAGCTTGAGTTTTGTTTAGGCCACTTTTTTCTGCGATGCTATCAATTAATTCTGACTTATTCATAAAAATTCCTTCAAGTTTAAGGTCTAAAATAAACGCTAGTGTCAGGCATTGTATCGCTCTCATATTATTTAAGCAATAAAAACAACTTTCGACTCACGTATTCATGGGTTGCACGTTATTAACGCCTTTATATCAAGGCAGCATAACGAGCGCAAGCGATTTTACACTTTTTGGCGCTCAGCGCTACGTATTTGACACTTAATATTACGCAAAACCCCTGTAATTTGCGATTTACCCCATTACTAGAGTATTTTTACGATTATTTACGCTGAGCAAAGGAAATTGTTGAGTATGGATAACTAACCACTGCAATAGCGCAACAATTTGCTAACTGACACCCATAGTGAATAGTTTTTATGATGGAAACATATTAATTATGCTCTATGATAGTTATCTTAAAATGTAATAAAAAAAATGTGAGACCACCCTATATTTCTCGTTATGCTTATTTCTACAATTTTTTTACGGCAATCTTTTAATTTTATTTCTCTAATAACTATACTTATCTAATAACAATGGATTATTTACATGAAGCGTTCTACGTTGTCTCATTCTCTGCTCAATATTATCTTAGTGTTCATTGAATCGGCTCTGACGCTGCTGCTACGCTTAGACCCTGAGCTGCGCAAGGCAGCTTATCCGCTTGCTAAGCAAGGCACAGTGGTCTGTGTGCGCATGTATTTACCGCATGTCGAAGTCTACGCCACGTTTAGCTATAAAGGCGTCTTATTAGATGCCAATTTGCCCGTAGGTCGTACCGAACCTGATGTGATTATCAATGCCTATAGCATCCAAGTGCTTAGCGCCCTAACCAGCCATGATATTGAAACCACAGATAAACTACAGATGCGCGGCGACTCTGTGCAAGTTCAATTGGTCAAGCAGTTTATTATGCAAATGGGTTTTGGCAGCTTAATCCAAGGTCTGCTTAAAAAACTCAAAGGTGGCAGCGGTAAATCAAAGCCTAGTGAAGCAGAATTAGCGACAAAAAAAGAAGATTACAAGCGCCGTATCAGCGAACAGCAAACGCAAATTAATACATTAACCATTAAAAACCGTGAGCTTGAAACCACAGTAAAAGAGCTGCAAAGCAAACAAAAAACATGGATGATTACCGCTATTGTTGCAATTATTGTGGCTATAGGTTTGATAATTACTCTATGGATTAGATAAGCTTGTAATAATTTCATTAATAAGCCCATGCACTTTACGAATCCAAATAAATACAGCTAAATAAACAGATAAAAATCCAAACTTTAGCGGCTATAACGCTATGATGACTTTTGCCAATCATAGCGTTATAGCCGCTAAATTATTTAATCCCATTTCAATCTTGACTAAATTAGTCAGGATTGAGTATAATGAAGATATTGCAGCGCACACTGCGTGTTATAGACTAAGCAGATTTAATATTATTATGCTTAGCGCGCTTTTAGATTTCGATAATATTTGATACATCACTGGTCAGTTTGGAGATATTTTATGCGCTTAACGACTAGAGGCAGATATGCGGTTACCGCATTATTAGATTTGGCTCTACAAACCAGCCAACACGACAGTGCTGTATCATTATCCGATATCGCCAAACGTCAGTCTATCTCCATCTCTTATTTAGAACAGTTATTCTCAAAACTACGCAAACGTGGTCTTGTTACCAGTATTCGTGGTGCAGCCGGTGGTTATCGTTTAGCCAAGCCTTTGGATGAGATTGATGTAATGAGCATTATTTCAGCCGTCGATGAATCGGTTGATGCCATGCAATGCGAAGGGCGCGGCGACTGCCAAGGCGGTACCATGTGTCTGACCCATGATTTGTGGTGTGCACTGTCAAATCATATTGAGCAGTACTTGAAAAATATTACATTAGCACAATTATTAAATATGGAAAATGTTCAATCCATCTCCGAACGACAGCATCTTTCGGCGTTAAAAGACATTACTACTATTACCTTATCGACCAGCGAGGCAAACCCAGCATGAGCCAACATAACAAACTTATCTATCTAGATTATGCCGCCACTACGCCAGTTGCCAAGTCGGTCGCTGCTAAAATGAGCGAATATCTGACAATAGATGGCATCTTTGGTAACCCAGCATCACGTTCACACGGTTATGGTTGGCAAGCTGAAGAAGCGGTTGAAACCGCGCGCGGTCAAGTTGCTGATGTTATCAACGCTGATCCTCGCGAGATTGTTTTCACTTCGGGTGCTACAGAATCTGATAACTTAGCGATTAAAGGTGCAGCGCATTTTTACCAATCACGCGGTAAGCATATTATTACCAGTAAGATTGAGCATAAAGCCGTATTGGATACCTGCCGTGAGCTTGAGCAAGAAGGTTTTGAGATTACTTATCTTGAGCCACAACCAAGCACAGGTCTGATTTTACCTGAACAAGTTAAAGCCGCTTTACGTGACGATACTATTCTTGTGTCACTTATGATGGTGAATAACGAGCTTGGCACATTGACCGACGTTGCTGCTATTGGTGAGATTACTCGTGCAGCGGGCGTGATTTTCCATGTGGATGGCGCGCAATCAGTTGGCAAAGTAAAAATTGACCTAGCAACTACTAAAATTGATCTAATGAGCTTTTCAGGTCATAAAGCCTACGGTCCTAAAGGCATCGGCGCTTTATTTGTAAGCCGTAAACCACGTGTACGTCTAAAAGCTGAGCAACATGGCGGTGGACATGAGCGCGGTATGCGTTCAGGAACATTACCTACGCATCAAATCGTTGGTTTGGGCGCAGCATTTAAATTAGCTAATGACAGCTACGAAGAAGACAATGCCCACGCAGCAAAATTACGCCAAAAACTGTGGGATGGTTTACAAGATATCGAAGAAATTTATTTAAACGGTGACCTAGAACACAGCGTTCCAAACATCGTTAATATTAGCTTTAACTTTGTTGAAGGCGAATCACTTATGATGTCGCTTAAAGACTTGGCGGTATCTTCAGGTTCAGCTTGTACCTCAGCTACTCTTGAGCCCTCTTATGTGCTACGTGCTATCGGTCGCCCTGATGAATTAGCGCATAGCTCTATTCGCTTTAGCTTTGGTCGTTACACCACTGAAGAAGATATCGATACTGTTATTACGCAGATGCATCAAGCCGTTGATAAATTACGCGCCCTATCTCCTCTTTGGGATATGTATCAAGAAGGCGTTGATTTAGATTCAGTAGAATGGGCAGAACATTAAGAATATTTAAGTTTTTGACTTAAGCCTTTGAATTATATTTATTAAGCAGCATATCAGTATTAACTTAGACATCAGACAATTATAAATTAAGTGTTTGACCCCAATTATCGATGAGTACAGTGATAAGTAATACGTACTCATCATCTAACTAGGAGAAAACTCATGGCCTATAGTGACCAAGTTATTGATCATTACGAAAACCCACGTAACGTTGGCAATCTTGATAAAAATGCCAAAAACGTTGGTACTGGTATGGTCGGTGCCCCAGCCTGTGGCGATGTGATGCGTTTGCAAATTCAAGTTGATGACAATGGTATCATTGAAGATGCACGTTTTAAAACATACGGCTGCGGTTCAGCTATCGCCTCAAGCTCACTTGTAACTGAGTGGCTAAAAGGTAAAAGCTTAGACCAAGCTGGCGAAATTAAAAACAGTCATATTGCTGAAGAATTGGCATTACCACCTGTAAAAGTACATTGTTCAGTACTAGCAGAAGATGCTATTAAAGCAGCAATTAGCGATTACAAAGGCAAACACAGCGCCGTTTAAGTAATAACTTAAATGCGTAGTGCGAACACGCTTTGATTGTGACTGTCTCTTATTTTGGCAGTAGTAAAGCCTAATAGCTCTATAAGGTGACAATAACCTTGATGTGATTGTCGCCTTTTATTTTATAAAGTTTCCCAGTAGTAAGCGGTATTAAATACTTTAGGCAGCGCTAAGGTAATGTTAAAATGAATACACCAACATTATATTAGCAGCCGGCAATAGGAGTTGGCATGATTGAAATGACAGAACGCGCCGCTCAGCATGTCCGAGATTTTTTGGACAATCGCGGAAAGGGTGCAGGAATTAGAGTGGGTATTCGTACAGCGGGTTGTTCAGGTCTCGCCTACGTCTTAGAATTTGTAGATATACCAGATGACAATGACACGCGTTTTGACAGTCATAATGTCAGTATTTTTATTGATCCTAAAAGCTTAGTGTACTTAGATGGGCTATTAATGGATTATGAAAAAGAAGGCTTAAACGAAGGTTTTAAGTTTTCTAACCCTAATCAAAAGGGTGAATGTGGTTGCGGTGAATCGTTTACTGTCTAAAGGTATGAAAAAGGCATTATATACAAGGTCTTTCGGCGTATATCGTAAATAGCTTTATAATAGTTTAATGGTGGATAATTCCAATATTTATTTAACAATTATATCTTTCTTAGTTACCATTAGATAAACATCCAAATGTAATGTAAGGCGTAAGACATGACGAATATTACTCAAGAAGCGCAATTTGATAACTTCTTTGCCTTATTCGAACAACCTGTGCAATTTGAATTGGTTCAAGAACAGCTTGATCATCGTCTGCGCCTTCTGCAAAAGCAATACCATCCTGATAATATGTCACAACAGAACACTGAGAGTGACGCGCAACAAATCAAGCAAACCCAGCTACATGCTGAACAAGCGTCGGCATTGATTAATCAAGCCTATCAAACGCTGAGTGCGCCTGATAGTCGCGCCGCTTACCTGCTCGATATGGCAGAACAAGGGCAAAACTTGGAGCATTCTATTGCTGATTTGGACTTCTTAGAAGATGCTATGGAGATGCGCATTGACTTAGATGATGCGATACAAGCTAAAGATAGTGCAGCATTGCAGCAACTGCATCCACAAGTTACTGAACGCTTACAATCACAATGTAATCGTTTTGCAATGGCTTATGATAGCAATACTTGGCAAGTGGCTATTGATGCTACCCAAAAGCTAAAATTTTTAGTGAAGCTGAATGCCGACATCACAATAGGTCTCGACGATATTGCCAGTGCTGCACATCTTGACGATGATGATTTGTATGTTTAATAGTGCTTTTTTAATGACTATTATGTCTTTTTATTGCTTAGGCTAAAATTTTATAGCCAGTCCTGTTTTTATTGTCATCTATTTTTTATTCATTTTAACTTTGAGTTGTCTTATGTCTCTATTGCAAATTGCTGAACCCAATCAAAGTGCCCAGCCTCATCAACATCGTTTTGGTATTGGTATCGATCTGGGTACGACGCGCTCGCTGGTCGCGGTCGTGCGTTCAGGAAAATCGCAAGTCTTAGCGGCAGATGCTGATTCAGATACCTTATTGCCTTCGGTGGTCTATTACCCAACGACAGGTGCGCCTATCATTGGACAGCAGGCGCTCGCACATCTTAGCGACGATCCAAAAAATACCATTGTCTCTGCCAAGCGTTTTATGGGTCGCAGTCAAGCGGATATTAAGTTCTCGCACCCTTATGAGTTAAGCGGTGCTGCCGATGCGATGCCTGCGTTTGTTACTAATCAAGGTGAAGTGTCGCCGGTAGAGGTTTCCGCCCGTATTTTAGCCGCCCTTAAGCAGCGCGCGCTGGGTGCTTTGCCTGAAGATAGTATTGAGGGTGCAGTGATTACAGTGCCTGCATACTTTGATGAAGCGCAACGTCAGGCAACCAAGGATGCCGCTAAAGCGGCTGGCATTAATGTGTTACGTTTGCTTAATGAGCCGACTGCCGCAGCTGTGGCATATGGTTTGGATAAAAAGCATATCAATGAGCAGCAGAGCTATTATTTAATTTATGATTTGGGCGGCGGTACGTTTGATGTGTCCATCTTAAAGCTAACCGATGGCGTGTTTGAAGTACTGGCTACCGGCGGTAATAGCGCGCTTGGTGGTGATGATATTGACCGTTTATTAACCAATTGGTTGATTAAACAATTGGGTATTGCCCCAGACGATGTCAGCTTGCATGATAAATCGATATTAGCGCAACAAGCCAAAAGCTATAAGCAGGTATTAACCGATTCAGCCCAAGTGGACATTAATCTTACTATTAATGGTCAGTCTTTCCAAGGGCAGTTAAGCCGTGAAGACTTACAAGCCATTACAGAGCCTGTCAGCCGCCGCACCATTAGCGTGTGTGAGCAAGTATTACGCGATGCTAAATTAAGCGCGCAAGACTTGGATGAGATTATTTTGGTTGGTGGCTCGACACGTATGCCCGCCATTCAACAAGTGGTCACAGACTTTTTTGCAAAACCGCCTTTATGTCGTCTAAATCCTGATGAAGTGGTCGCTCTAGGTGCGGCTCAAGCGGCACACCAGTTGGTTAATGGTAATAGCGATTTATTATTACTTGATGTCACTCCACTCTCCCTTGGGCTTGAAACCATGGGCGGCTTAGTTGAAGTGCTCATTGCACGTAATACGCCCATTCCTGTTAAGAAGCGCCAAGTTTTTACCACCTATCAAGATGGTCAAACGGGCATGGTGATTCATGTGGTTCAAGGCGAGCGCGAAACCGTCGATAACTGTCGCTCGCTTGGACGTTTTGAGCTTTATGGTATTCCGTCCATGAAAGCCGGATTTGCACGAATTGAAGTCACTTTTAGTCTTGATGCCAATGGTCAATTGACCGTGAGCGCACAAGAAACCACAACCGGTACTGAGAGCGAAATTAAGATTAAACCCGCTTATGGTTTATCGGATGAGCAAAAAGAGCAGCTGCTGATTGCAGGCTTCCAGCATGCTGAGGAAGACAAAAATACCCGCTCGTTGATTGAAACCAAAGTTGAAGCCGAACGTGAACTGCTTGCTTTGCATTCTGCCCTTACTGACTTTGCTACCCTGTTGACGGCTGAAGAACAGCTTGCCTTGAAGGAAGCAATGCAAGCTTTGCAAACCTCTTTAACGGCTGACGACTTAAGTATTATTGACAGCCAAAAAGCTCAGCTCAAACCGTATAGTAATGCGTTTGCCGCTAGAATTATGAATCAAAGCGTGAAAACCAGTATGGCAGGAACCAGTGCCCAAGATTGGTAAGCTGCTCTGAATATTTTTTATTAATATTGGGCTTGAACGACAATATTAATGATGTTTCTCTTTTTATTTTTTTGTATTGATTAGCAATGGACCCTTTAACCATGCCAAAAATTACAGTACTACCCCATTTTGAGATTTGCCCAGAAGGTGCTGAAGTTGAACTAGCAGCTGGTAGCAACTTATGTAAAGCCCTATTAGAAAAAGGCATCAAAATCGAACATGCTTGCGAGATGTCGAAAGCCTGCACCACTTGTCATATTGTGGTACGTAAAGGTTTTAACGGTCTAGAAGAAATGGACGATATTGAAGCCGATTTATTGGATCGCGCTTGGGGACTGGAACCAGATTCGCGTCTGTCTTGCCAAGTTATTATTGAGAATGATGATTTGGTAATCGAAATCCCTAAATATACGCTTAATCATGCCAAAGAAAATCATTAATACTTTCTCTTTATTCTGAGAATAAAAAGCCTGTTATGTTAACAGGCTTTTTTGCGCCAATTTTATGACATAAATTACTATGAAACAGCTAAACTACTCATCTTTAGTAAAATTAATCTTTTGCTCTTTATCAAGACGTTCAAGTGCGAAATTCAAATGATTTTTAATGTCTTTATAATCATAGTTTTTTATATCTTTAAAATTCAAATGGAGATTAAAACCAGGCAGCTTATGATCGACCCACTTAGACAGTTGTTCTTTATTATCATCTGGGTCAAGTACTTGCCACGCTTGAATCTTATTGTCAAAACCTTTTAGGGAAAATGCGCCTGAATACGCACACTCATACTCATGACAGATATAATCATAAGTACTTTGACTGATTAATATCTCGCCTTTTCCGGCTGCTGATTCAAGCCGTGCGGCAAGGTTTGCCTCTTTACCAATTAAAGTGTAGCTCATGCGGCTGTTACTGCCAAAATTACCCACATGACAGTATCCCGTTGTGATACCGATACGCACATACAAGCCCTCAAACCCCATTAAACGCCATGTTTGCCGTAACGAGCGCATTTCTCGGCGCATATCAATCGCCATTGCCACGCAATCAATCGCATCTTGGCGCGTACCACGACTGTTAGGTTCGCCAAAAAAACAAACCATACCATCACCTATGAATTTATCTAACACTGCTCCATGTTTATCGGCAATCAAGGTCATGGTATGCATATAAGTGTTTAAAATATCGGCAAGATTATCCGCACTTAAGCTATCAGATAACTCCGTAAATCCAACGATATCTGAGAACATAATCGTGAGCTTTGCCCGCTTATTAGAGACAAGAACAGGGGCATTGGTCTTTACGATAGGTTGCCAAATTTGGAGTGGAATAAATCGAGTTAACTTATTAATAACGGAGACCATAGTATTGATCCGTCCGGTTGCTTGCTGCACCGCGTCATCTTGGTTTAGGTAACGATGATGAGTATGCCAAAACTGCCATAACACCGTTATGATACTCATGAGTAGTAAAACAGGCGGTAGAAACCCTTGATTACAATGTACCTCAACACCCTTTAAAGTGATGCTAACGTAATAAAACATGATGCTAGTAATCACGGCAACCATCATAAGTCTAATCCGATGTTCAGGACGACTAACAATTATCCGTGTTGCAATTAACAATACTAGGCTTAAAGAAACCGTACTACAAAACTGTAGCGCCCCAATAACCATCGCTAACAATACAATAACGCCATTAGATGCCCAAAAGCTAGGCAACTGATAATAATTACTGGCTAAAATGATAAGACTTGGCAAACCAATAACGATCATCAAAGCGATAGAAACAGCGCTAAAATTAAAGTCAACAGCGATTAAGAATACGGTTAAGATTAAGACAAAAGTTTCGGGATAGGGAAAGCGACTGTTACCGACCTCTTTTACTTTATAGAATGCCGTCAATTTATTTAATAAAAGCATGCGAGGCGTCCGCGTAGATCAGATAAGGTAGATAAAAAGAAGGCTATAGTTAATAATTTTTTATAGACTGAGAGCAATACGTTAAAAGTTCATTACACAAAGCATTTACTATGTATTTTGCTTAATGACAGTCATTATTATTTTAGAAAAGATAAAATAATGGCACTACTATGGATGATAGTAGTGCGCAGGTTAATCCGTTGCAAATATAGTAAAGTCGATATGATAGTAGTTTTTTAACTTATATTTCACATTTGCCAATCAAATGGCATTTGATGATGTCCGCGCAGTGCCATCATTAGTGTTTGTTGCATTTGTGCCAAAACTTGCTGCGTATAAGGCACCGCTGGTATGCCCCACACCGGATTTGGCCATTGCATATCGTTCTGATAGCGGACAATATGATGAAAATGCAGCTGCGGAACTTGATTACCAAGCGCGGCGACATTCATTTTTTCTGCCTGAAACGTTTTTGCCAATTGACTAGACAACCAGCTCGATTCGCGCAAAAACTGTACCTGGTCCGACTCTGACAGCTCATATAACTCTTTGATACCAGAAACACGTGGCACTAAAATTAACCAAGGAAACTGGCAGTCATTAATCAGGCGACACGTTGACAGTGGAAAATCGCCCACCAAAAAACTATCAGCAGCAAGCTTAGGATGCAATTGGAACATAATGACGGTTTCTCTTGTTATAAAGTAGCAATAAAATTAAAGAATAAGCGAACAAAAAGTAGAAGTTAGCGCCATTTTATCAGGTATCGATAGGATAAAATAGCGCCATCATTATTTAGCTTCAGGTTAACTATCGTATAAGGCTTATCATGGCTTAAACAGTCTCTGCCACCATGTGCTTACTAAAATAATGTAGCAGCTCTTCTACTGTCTTAACACGCTGTTGCGCAGTCTCAAGCTTGTCCGCATCGCTATAGCGAATACCAGATGCGCCATTCATCCGGTAGCGCTGACTGTCTGACTGTATTAACTTAATAATAGCGAGCGCATCAACGGGCGTATCAGGAGCAAATTCTAGCGTCATACTACTGCTACTGGCATCAATTTTATTAATTTTCAACGGTTCAGCTTGCAGACGTAAACCATGAACGGCAAAGAGCTGCTTAGTTTGATCTGGCAAGATACCGAAGCGGTCAATCATCTCAGTACGAATATCAATCAGAGACTCTTTATCATCGGCATTGCCAATACGTTTGTAAAATAATAAACGCTGATGCACATCGTGCACATATTCTTCAGGAATAAGCGCTGAGGCGTGTAAATTAATCTCACTAGTAAGCGATAATGGCGTATTTAAATCAGGCTCTTTGCCAGCCTTAATCGCTTTAGTAGCGCGTTCCAGCATATCCATATACAGACTAAAACCAATCGCTTGCATATTACCACTTTGCTGCTTACCCAGTAATTCACCAGCACCGCGAATCTCTAAGTCTTCACTTGCCAGCATAAAGCCTGCGCCCAATGTATTGGCACGCTCAATGGCATGTAGGCGACGCTTAGCATCACCTTTAAGCCCTTTAATCGAGGGCACCAGCAAGTAGCAATAGGCTTGATGATGACTGCGACCTACTCGCCCGCGCAGCTGATGCAGTTGCGCTAAGCCAAATTTATCGGCGCGCTCAATGATAATGGTATTGGCATTGGGCACATCGATACCGGTTTCGATAATGGTCGAGCAAATAAGCACATTAAATTTTTTATGATAATACTGCTGCATAATTTGTTCAAGTTGCCGCTCTTGCATTTGCCCATGTGCCACGCCAACGCGCGCCTCTGGCACCAACTCACGTATAGTCTCTGCCATACGTTCAATGCTCGCCACATCGTTATGCAATAGATAAACCTGCCCACCACGCAATAGCTCACGCAATATCGCCTCTTTCATTAAGGCATCGGTTTTTTGCATGACAAAGGTTTTGATAGGCAGTCGTCGAGCCGGCGGTGTGGCGATAATCGACATATCACGCATACCAGATAGCGCCATATTCAGGGTACGCGGTATTGGCGTTGCCGTCATCGACATACTATCAACATTGGTCTGAATGGCTTTGATACGCTCTTTATGACGGACACCAAAACGGTGCTCTTCATCGACGATCATTAAGCCTAAATTGGCAAATTTAACATCAGGTTGCAGTAATTTATGAGTGCCAATAACGATATCAACTTTACCCGCTGCCAAATCCGCTAGCACCATCTCTTGATGTTTTTTACCACCAAACCTTGATAAGGACTCAATACGTACAGGCCAATCAGCAAAGCGATCTAAAAAGTTGTCTTCATGCTGCCCTGCCAGCAAAGTGGTTGGCACCAATACCGCCACTTGATAGCCGGCACTCACGGCAATAAAGGCAGCACGCATTGCCACTTCCGTTTTACCAAAGCCCACGTCACCACAAATCAAGCGATCCATCGGCTGATTTTGCTTCATATCATGCATAACCGCATAAATGGCATTGGCTTGATCGGGCGTTTCTTCAAATGCAAACTGACTGGCAAATAACTCATATTGCGAGCTATCAATTGTAAAATGGATACCGACCTTAGCTTCACGCCTAGCTTGTATATTGAGCAATTCAGCCGCGACATCATGAATCTGCTCCAGTGCTTTTTGTTTGGCTTTGTCCCATTTTCCACTACCGATTTTATGCAAAGGGGCAAGCGCCGGATCGCCACCGCTATAGCGGCTAATCACTTGCAAATGCGCCACTGGCACATAAATACTGGCATCATCAGCATATTTTAGAAGAATAAATTCTTGCTCACCATCGCCCACATCCAAGATAATGAGACCGCTATAGCGACCGATACCATGCTCAATATGAACGACAGGACTGCCTTCGGTTATCTCAGTGACGCTTTTGACCAAGAACTCTTCTGAGACCCCACTTTGACGACGGCGGCGCGTTTGTAGCACTTGGCGTCCGAATAGCTGTGTTTCACTAATCAGCACCAAACGTTCAGGGACATAGACGCCACGCTCGATGGGAGCAACAGTAAGCCCAACATGCGGTCGACCGTTTGCAATGCCCGTTATCTTATCGGCTGCTAAAAATGCTTTAAAATTACTATAAGTGGTAAGGTCGATTTTACCTTTAAACAGCTCAATTAAAATCTCACGGCGACCCGCAGTTTCAGCGACAATTAATACTGGCGTTGCCGTTTCTGCTTGTAATTGTAGGAAATCCAATAAGGCGGTTAACGGTTCGGCTTGTTGATGATTAACAAATAGCTGCGGCGGTACTTGAGCACGCAAGGTTACCAGCCCTTGTTGCTGACTGCTTGCAACCACCAATTCGTCACGCTCGCTCAATATCACACGGGGATATTGATTTAGGTGCTCATTTAAGGTGTTAGAGAGCAAATATAATAGCTCAGGGGCAACAATGGGTTTATCCATATCATGGCGGCGTTCTTCATAACGGCGCTGAATTTGTGACCAATACTCTGCTTGTTTCTCAGCGATAGATTCATCGGTGATAAATAGTGCATCACTGGGTAAATACGCAAACAGACTGCTTTCTTGCGTCCAATCGTTCATATCAAAGAACAGCGGCTGATAATATTCAAGCCCACTTGCCGCAATCCCTGCCATCACATCTTTATACAGCTCAAACTTACGGCTACTGGTATTAGGAAACATCGCGGCGAAGTTCGTCCGAAATGTTTCTTTACCGTCTTCTAAAGGAAATTCCTTTGCTGGCAAAATTTGAAACTGCTCAATCGACTTTGAGATATCTGGAAGCTTGTGCAGTAGCGACAAGGACTCTTGCCCCATACTTTTATCATTGCCTGCAACCAGATTTTTTAAATCCTCTTCGGTGAGCGTACGCTGCGTTTGCGGATGAAAAAAGCGAATGGTTTCAATCTCATCATCGAATAAATCCAGCCGTAATGGAAACGGCTGACCCATCGCAAAGATATCAATAATGCTACCACGTACCGCAAACTCGCCCGGCTCAAACACATTATCTACCGCGCGATAACCTGCCTTTGCCAACAATTCACGCTGGGTATTGATATCAAAACGATCGCCAACGCTCAAATCAAAGTGCTGACCTATCAACCAACTGGGCGGCGCAACGCGGTGCATCAACGCCTGTATTGAAATCAGCAGCACGCCGAAGGTCGGCATATCAGTTAACAGATTAATACGCTCGCTGACAATATCCTGATGCGGCGACAACTCATCATAGGTTAAAGTTTCCCAATCTGGAAACACATAAGCATCCACACCGCAAAATGCCAACTCCGTTTCTATTTGATTGAGCTGGTTTTGATCGCGCGTTACAACTACCTTTAGACGGCTTGAAACCTCCCACAATGGGGTTTGTAGTAAGCTTGCCAGCCATAAGCTCCCAGCTGCACCATGAGCAGGTGCCAGCCAGCGCCGCTGCGTATGCGGAATGGGGAATAACTGCTGATTAATCGGGGCAAAGGCGTCAGTTAAAGCAGAAATAGGCATGGCATATAGGATCGAAGTTGAGGGACAGAATGTTATTATACGAAGAATTTCAGGATTGACCAAAATTTATGCCGTAACGGTTTGTCATCAGGCATAGTGATCATAATATGACCGCAATTTTTTAGATATTATTAAAAGAATATGGTTAGACAATAGCGTAATAAATGATAGTTACAGCCAAACCCCAGTATATTTACTGAGGCTTGCTTTATAAGCATATTTGATAAACATACTTATTCTTATAAAGTTATTGATAAGGGTTAATAAAAAATTAAATCAATGGTTTATCGCTAGCAATCATACCGTTATTATCCGCATAAATAAACATACCGGAATTTAAAGTCAAGTCACCAAAGCTAATTTCAAGATTGGTTTGACCTTCATCGCGTCGATTGGATTTGCGCGGGATACAGCCAAGTGCCATAACGCCTAAATCCATTTGAGCCATATCATCAACATCACGGACGCAGCCATATATCACGACCCCTGCCCAGCCATTAGCAATCGCTGATTCAGCTATCATATCGCCTAACAGAGCGCAGCGCATCGAACCACCACCATCAACGACCAATACTTTGCCGTTGCCATCTTTATCTTTACCGTCACTATTTAATAGCTCTTTGACGCGACTATTGTCTTCAAAGCATTTGACCGTGACGATCTCACCGCAGAATTTATCTTTACCACCAAAGCTATAAAAGGATTTGCCTTCAATATTGGGCAAGCAAACTTGAGATTCAGGATTGGCATCGAGTAAATCGCAGGTTACAAAGTTTTCTTTATCCATCGTGGTCGCTTCTGACATGATCACATTCCTTGTTGGTATTTATTTAGTAGTTAATAAGTTGGTAGATGATGAATAATTATGGATGGCTAGCACCCTTTTTTATCGTCAGCTAGCTTACTATTTTGCTCGCGTCATCGCAAGCATCTGCTTATTTTCAATAATAGTTAAACGCTCAAGCACCGGTGCAGTATGATATTTACGGCGCTCATAGCTGTCTTGAGCCATCATTGCCATAGCAACGGCAACACGCTGGGCAGAAATCGGATGCAGGGGCAACGACTCAGATACTAAAGGTGAAATCAGCTGAAATGCTCTTTGACTGATACTCTCAAGGGGTCGACCCTTGTGTTTACCCAACAATAATGACGGGCGAAAAACTAATAATTGAGCGAAATTAAGGGCTTCAATTGCCTGTTCGGTCTCTGCTTTCACCCGATTATACAAAAAACGGCTGTCGATTTTGGCATTCATAGAGGACAGTAAAAAGAAGTTTTCAACGCCTTTATCACGGCATAATTTGGCAAAAGTCACATTATAGCCATAGTCAACCTTGCGAAACGCTTCATCACTTCCGGCCTGCTTTTTCGTGGTACCCAAACAACTAAAAGCATCAGTGGTCCGATCAGCGCCTACGCTAGCAAATATCTCTGGTAGATTATCAAAATCATTTGTCTGATAAAAGCGCATACTGGCGTTGATATAGCGAGGTGGACGCCGAGCAATCACAATTAGAGTCTCATAAAGCTCACTGAGCTGCTTAATCAGGTGTTGCCCAACCAACCCTGTTGCGCCGATAACAATTGCTTTTCGCTGCATATCTTACCCATTTTTTTATTTATAGAATAGCTTGTGAATACGTTATATAACGATTATGCCTGACTTAACTTTTGAATATACTATAAAGGTACGCTATAACAGCGCTGATTATTCATAATATATTGTAAGATATCTTATCAGTTTGCCTATTGTTATCACAAACTCCACACTTCTTTAGCCATTGCTCATCAAATATATTGTCCTAAGCGCAATAATTTGCTAAGATATCCGGCTTTACACGTCAAAGCTATTTAATTATTCCAAACAGCTTTGACGCAAGCGATGACTTATTAGTATTTAGCATCGATATCATGTTTGACGAGACGGCTACTCGTCACCGATGATTGTACAATCCATTATTTATTGCAATCAACTTTCATATTCTTACCTGTCTTTTATAAAGGAGATACGCGTGGCTAATACTGCACAAGCTCGTAAACGCGCCCGTCAAAACACCAAACTTCGTCAACATTCTGCCTCACAACGCTCAATGGTTCGTACTTTTTTGAAGCGTGTTGATGCAGCCATCGCAGCTAAAGACTATGATGCGGCAACTGAAGCGTACAAAAAAGCAGTACCAGTTCTTGACCGTATGGCTGACAAAGGTATTATTCATAAGAATAAATCTGCTCGTCGTAAGAGCCGCCTAAACAAAGCAATCAAAGCGCTACAAGCTTAAGATTAGCAAAGTTTAGCTCGTCTAGATAAAAAACCTTGTCCTCGTGGCAAGGTTTTTTTATGGCAGTACTTTTATACCATCACTTTTAGAACGCAGTATTTTAATGGCATTAAAGGTAAATAATCAGATATATGATTTCTTTAACGTTACTTTCTAACCGTTCTCTACTCATCCTTTAGTTATTACCTGACTTTAATTTAACCCTGCCTCGTTAAGTCCATTTAACTTCTGGTGGCAGCAACAGCTTACTCGGTGCAAAGCCCGTTGCCCGATAACCGTCTAATAAAGTACCAATCGGGCGCTGATAAACCACCCCTCTCCATACAAAATACGCACTTGCCTCGGTAAATGGTTTGTCATCGAACCACAAGAAGACCCCTTCCATCATTTTTGGCCAATCACTCCAATCAATTTCAGGTACATCCAACATGACCGCTAAAAAAGCTGATAACAAAGTATCGTGACTGACCGCGAGCATTAACTGCCCCGGCTGTGGTTGATACTGATAAAACAGCGATAAGATATCAAGTCCGCCTTGATAAGCATTTTTGGTGCCTTCAAGATTACCTCGTAAAAAGCGATTGATAAAATTAAGTACGCCGATTTCTTTAAATACCACGCTGGCAAGTTCGGGTTCCGTCACTAAGCTTCCCGGTTCAACCAGCAAGGATTGCTCGGTAATAGGGCGCTGGAGCCCTGCGCCTTCCTGCATCAGCTGCGCTGTAGCGATACAGCGACCAATGGGACTCGACAGACTATCAACATCAAGAGAATAAGGCAGATGGCTGGACAACCATTGTCCCCAAGCCTTCGCCAGTACACGTCCTTTAGCAGTCAACGGCAACTGATAACCAGCAAAGCCATTACCGTCAGAGCGCTCGCGTAAAGAATGTCTGGTAAATAGAATAAGGCGCTTGTTCTCCGGCAATAACTTCACCGAGGAGATCATACTATCCGGCAAATGCGCTGGTACAGGCACATCTAATTTTGATGCATTGCTGCGCTCAAATGGCGTAAGAGCATAAGAAGAATCAGTAGAGAATGTTGTCATAAAGGATAGACTAGCAAATTTTTAGGCACACAGTATAGATTACAAACTTTATAGCGTTAGAACATTCAAACTTAAAATGGATTTGTATAACTGGTTAGCATTAAAACCACTATTTCAATCAGCATGTAATCGAGCTCTTATGTGAAAACTTAATCAAGAGTCACAACTTTATCCCAAGAAAATGCTAAAGCAGTACTGCTCACTTCATTAGGATACGCACGCGGATTAACGACCACACGCGTATTATGCAGCCGATAGTCAAATGCCTCATGCGTATGTCCGTGAATCCATAGTTTTGGTGCCCAAGGCTCTGCCATCCACGCTGAAAAATCACTCACAAATGCGGCATTACTTGGCAAATTGGCATATTTTTCTGATACCGATAACGGGCTGATACTATGATGGCTCATGACCACAGTAGTTTTACCCAATTCCTTCGATTCTATTAGTGCTTGCTGTAACCAATGACGCTGCTTGGCGTGTAGCTGCATGGACAATTCAGGTGAGAACAGCTCATTACCCGCATAAATCTGCTTGTAATCACGCATAAAACGCTTAGCAACTTCCATTGTGTCCGCATCTGCTTGATATTGATAATCCGTCCATAAGGTGCACCCTAGAATGCGAATGTTTCCAATATCTATATGCTGGCACTGAAGTACTCTAAGCCCTTGATTAGACGCAGCATCATAATTATCCCACGTTGCCAGCTTTTTATCAAAATGCAGCACATCTTCATTGAAGTACTCATGATTGCCAGCAACAGTAACAATAGGCACTGCTAAGCGCGCAGCTTGCTCTTGCAACCATGCCATACCGCTATCACTATTTGCGGTATCACCCGCTACCAATACGATATCTGCCTCGGTTTTCGGGATACAACCTATCGGATGCGACTGTCTAACATAGCTATCAATATGTAAATCACTTAATATTTGTACTTTCATAGGATACAGGGTAGGTAATGGATTTAATAAATTAGGATACTCAGTGTAGCATTTAATAACTGCCGGTCAAAAAATAAAAAAAAGCAACTCAAGGCTGCTTTTTTATAGGTAAAGACATTCTTTAGCACTGCTGTCACTACCTGCTATACCTAATAACTTAGTAAATAGCTACGCTATACTTCGCAATATAGTCTGCAATTTTGCTAAAGGGTCATCAGCTTGCGTGATAGAGCGACCAATAACCAAATAGTCAGAACCGTCCTGTAGTGCCTGTGCAGGCGTACAGATACGATGCTGATCATCTGCGCTATCCTCTAACATACGTATACCCGGCGTTACCAATTTAAAGTCAGCTCCACACAAGACTTTTAATGCTTTAGCTTCTTGAGCAGAACAGACAACGCCATCCAGACCTGATTGCTGAGTCAGCTGCGCTAAACGGCTTACTTGTACATCTACACAGTCATTAACACCAACTTCCGGTAAGCCTTCTTGACCCATCGAAGTCAGCACTGTCACCGCAATCAATAAGGTATCATAATGACCCGTAACCAGCTTTTGCTTCGCTAATGACATTGCAGCGCTACCAGCACTAGCATGGACATTCACCATCCATACCCCTAAGTCAGCCGCTGCCAACACCGCTTGAGCTGTCGTATTCGGAATATCATGGAATTTTAAATCTAAAAATACATCAAAACCACGCTGCTGGAGCGCTTGCACAATAGAAGGTCCAGCACGGGTGAACAACTCTTTGCCGACCTTCAACCTACACAAAGCAGGATCCAAATGATCAGCCAACGTCAGTGCTGCTTCTACCGTTAAGTTATCTAAGGCCACGATAATAGGTGAAGTTACCCTATTACGATCTGTGCTAGTAGCGGTCATATCTATCATGAATTTACCATTTTATCTCAAAATTTCATTATTGAGCGCTATTCCATGAATAGCACTCAGCTCATATTTACTCTAATCATTCTTATTAAGATAACTTTTATTACTATTAGTCACGTTTACGCTTAGTAAGCATCGTAGGGTCGTCAGCATAATTAGTCGTCAGCTGCCCTTTGGTTTCGTGTAAATGCAAACCTTCCGTATTAGAAGGCACCGCATTATTACCATAAACCGCTTCTTCTATAGTAGGAGCATTCGCCTGACGGTCAATTACCACATGTGCTTGAGTCAGCTGTTCTTCCAAATTTTTATTAAGCTTTTGCAATCTTGCTATTTCCCACTTATTCTGTAATACACGGAATATCAATAAAGCTAAAAGAATACCTATAATAATACCTAGGATCAGGCACAGGATTAACAATAGACCTAAATTCATTGTCGGGGCTTGCGAAAACAATAAATTAACCCCAATTTCTGTATTATTAGCCAATACGAGACCTAGTGCATAAGCGAAGCTTAAAAACAATAATATCAATAATAAAATGCGCATAATAATTACCTCCCCTAAAATTTATAGTAACGAGTAAGCCACTCGCTCGGATTAGTAATAAATATTAGCATTCATTCTATTGAACAATTGTAGTTATTATCTATCCGCTTTTATGATAAAGCGAGATTGTCATTGACGGCTTCTCGCAAAGCCTTACCAGGTTTAAAATGTGGGATTGCCTTAGCAGGAACGGGTACACTCTCCCCTGTTTTCGGATTACGACCTGTGCGTGCTCGGCGATGATGCAAGCAAAAACTGCCAAAACCGCGAACCTCTACTCGGCCATCATTTGCCAACGTGTCTGTCATGAGATTTAAAATCTCACGTACAGCATCATCAATGACCATATCGGTCATATGATCACAATTAGCACTCAAATTGTTAATAAAATCCGACTTATTAATAGCTTGTTGCATTATTACACTTGCCTCAATGATTAATGATTATTAAAACGAAAGGATATTATATAAATCTAGTAGCCAATACTTAAAACTTCACAATGTTTCAAGCACTTAGCATCATTTTACATTTTGTAACGCAAGGTTGCAAATATTAGCGCGTAATAAATAAAGAGAGTACTTAAGTCTAATGTTGGTTGGTATTACCTAGCGATTAAAGCATCGGTAAAAAGCAGACAAAAAAAAGCGACCGAAGTCGCTTTTTTTATTACTACTGGTTTTTAGGAGCGTGAAACTTACTGCATTTGCTCTTTAATCAAATCACCAATTGTTTTTGGCTGTGCATCAGTTGCTGCAGCTTGTGGCGCAGTGCTGCTGCTTAGCTCTTTAATCGCTTGGCGTTCTTCAGCTTCGTCTTTTGCTTTGATTGACAGGCTGATGTTACGTGTTTTACGATCAACACTGATGATTTTCGCTTCAACATCATCACCAACATTTAAATGCTTAGTTGCATCTTCAACGCGGTCACGTTGAATCTCTGAAGCACGTAAGTAAGCTTCTACTTCGTCAGCAAGTTCGATTGTGGCACCTTTAGCATCAACTTCTTTTACTTTACCATTAACGATAGCACCGCGGTCATTGTTGACTAGGTATTCGTTGAATGGATCTGAAGTTAATTGTTTTACGCCTAGGCTGATACGATTGGCTTCTGAATCTACAGACAATACCATAGCTTCTACGGTGTCGCCTTTGTTGTAGTTACGAATAGCTTCTTCGCCAGTTTCGTTCCAAGAGATATCAGATAAATGTACTAGACCATCAATACCACCATCTAGACCGATAAAGATACCGAAGTCAGTGATTGATTTAATTGTGCCAGTGATTTTATCACCGCGCTCATGTTTCTTATCAAACTCATCCCATGGATTTGCTAGAGTTTGTTTGATACCTAAGCTGATACGACGACGTTCTTCGTCGATATCAAGAATCATTACTTCAACTTCATCACCCACTTGAACAACTTTTGATGGATGAATGTTTTTGTTGGTATGATCCATCTCTGATACGTGAACTAGACCTTCAACGCCTTCAGCAATTTCAGCAAAACAACCATAATCAGTCAGGTTGGTAACGCGTGCTTTAACCACACTACCTACTGGGTAAGTGCCGCCAACGTTATCCCAAGGATCAGTACCTAATTGTTTTAGACCTAGGCTTACGCGATTGCGTTCACGGTCAAATTTAAGTACTTTAACTTTAAGGTCTTGACCCACTTCAACCACTTCAGATGGGTGCTTGATACGGCGCCATGCCATATCAGTGATGTGCAACAGACCATCAATACCGCCAAGATCAACAAATGCACCGTAATCAGTGAGGTTCTTAACGATACCTTCGATCTCAATACCTTCTTCGAGTTTATTCAATAGCTCTTCGCGCTCAGCTGAATTTTCAGCTTCCATAACGGCACGGCGGCTGACCACAACGTTATTACGCTTTTGATCAAGTTTGATAACTTTGAATTCTAACTCTTTACCTTCTAGGTGCGTCGTATCACGGATAGGACGAACATCTACCAATGAACCTGGTAGGAAAGCGCGCACAGTACCAATATCTACTGTGAAGCCACCTTTTACTTTGCTAGAAATAATACCTTTGACAATTTCATTGTTGTCATAGATTTTTTCAAGGATATTCCACGTCTCGACGCGTTTGGCTTTTTCACGTGACAGTAAGGTGTTACCCATACCGTTATCAACCGCTTCAACCACGACATCAACGCTATCGCCAACTTCTACTTCAAGCTCGCCTTCGTCGCTTAAAAACTCTTCACGTGCAACGATGCCTTCAGATTTCAGACCAGTGTCTACTGTAATCCAATCACTATCGATCGCAACAACAGTACCGGTAATAACCGAACCACGTTCGATATCCAGACCCTGATTTTCAATACTTGCTTCAAATAGTTCAGCAAATGATTCCATTATGTCTACCTTTGTATAGCCGTATCCTGTCCAGCACAGTACGGATCAAATTTATGAAGATGTAAAACGAGATACTGGTTTTATATCTTATATCTTCATATAAAAAAACAGTTGTTGCTAATAAGCAAACTCTTAATGCTACTTATCAATAGCACTTGCTAGCAACACATGTCTTGAATAACTATCGAATAACATTCCCTAATAAGGCTATATTGTTCGATAGTTATTTAATAATCGCAATTTTATACTAAAAAATGATATAAAGGGCGATTTTGTCCATTATATCTTACCACTATGATTCAAAAAGCTGATTTATCTTTAATAACGCTCTTCTAATATACTCTGTTTTTACAGAAAACAAATGCCTTGCGACTGACAATAGGCTTTAATTTGCTGATATACTTTGTCGGCGTCAAGATATGAGCTATCAATCACAAGTGCATCATCGGCAGGTTTTGAGGGTGCCGTTGTACGATTCTCATCACGTTCATCGCGGGCTTTAATCGTCGTTAAAATAGCGGAAAAATCAGCCGTTTGTCCGGCATTCATTAACTGAGTCACACGGCGCTGCGCTCGAGCTTCAGCACTGGCAGTCAAGAATACTTTGACATCGGCATCTGGAAAAACGACTGTACCCATATCGCGACCATCAGCAATCAGTCCTGAGCGAGTTGCCATATCCTGCTGTAGCTTTAATAATGCTTGACGAATTTTTGGGAAAACAGCTATCTGTGAGGCATAGCCGCCAACCGTTTCATTCCGTACTTGCTCGCCTATAATGTCATCATTAACAATGATATCGACCCGCCCTGAATCCATATTAGCCTTAAACACAATGTCTAAACTTTGCGTCAATAGCAATAAAGCATCTTCATCAATCGGCCGCTGATCATCAATACTAATCAGTCCTGCCTCATACGCCTTTAAGCCAACAATACGATATAAAGCACCTGAATCGAGAAGCTGATACCCCAGAGTCTGCGCCAAACGCCACGACACAGTGCCCTTACCCGCACCACTCGGTCCATCAATGCATATAACAGGATAACGTGCAGACTGTAACTTATCAGCATTCAATAGACAATTAGAAGAAGGGCTAGCAAGGGTCATAGTAAGCACTTATAAAACAATATTGGTTTATTTATCAAATACTTAATAACTAACAGAATCAAGCATTGCTAAATAGAGCGCCATTATATCAAATAAACCTTACTATCACTAGCACTTCGACCGCTATCTTAAGAGTTTGCCAATGTCTGTTCATTATTTACCACTTATTTTTCATACTTTATTTTTTGCGCGTTGTCTGCGCTTACGAAAAAATGTCTTTAGCATCTGGCTACTATGCTCAGCACATAACCCTTGCTGCACCTCAATCGCATGATTATAAAAAGGCTGCATCGGTAAGTTTATTTGGCTACCGACCATACCTGCTCTCGGCTCAAAAGCCGCATAAACCAGCCTATTTACCCGCGCGTGAATCAGCGCCCCGATACACATGGTACATGGCTCTAGAGTCACATATAAAGTCGTGTGCTGCGGCAACCGGTAATTGCGTAAACGTTGACACGCGTCCCTCAATGCGACAATTTCAGCATGAGCTGTGGCATCACAACGCCCAATCGGCTCGTTATACCCTTCGCCAATAATCGCTTGCTCATGAATCAGCACTGCGCCTACGGGGACTTCGCCACATTTAGCACCTTGTTTTGCCAGCTCTAGCGCATATTCCATCCATTTGACATCTTGGCTAGACCAAAATTTAGTAGCACTCATACTGTCAGTTGAGATAAGGGGCGGATGTCTTAGTCGGTTGTTAGAATGCATGTTTATTACTGCTCAACTCATTACTATATTTATTACAAATAAACTACTGTGGCAACTGCCAGTCTATCGGTGTTTTACCATATTGCACGAGATAATCATTGGTTTTAGAAAAGGGTTTAGAGCCGAAAAATCCGCCCCGATTGGCAGCGAGTGGTGATGGATGCACAGCGGTTAAAATTAAATGCTTATCGGTATTGATATACTTGCCTTTCTTTTGCGCTTTACTACCCCACAGGATAAATACGGTATGCTCCGTTTGTTCATTAATAATATTAATGACTGTGTCCGTAAACTGCTCCCAACCTGCATTTTGATGGCTGTTTGGCTCTCCCTCATTCACCGTCAACGAGCTATTAAGTAACAATACCCCTTGCTGCGCCCAAGAAGTCAAATCTCCATGCGCAGAATGCTTGGTGCCGATATCACTTGCCATCTCTTTCAGCACGTTATTTAATGATGGTGGCTTAGGAATCGCCTTGGGAACCGAAAAAGACAAACCCATTGCTTGTCCTGGCCGATGATAAGGATCTTGACCTAAGATGACTACTTTTACTTGTGATAAAGGCGTTAAATTAAAGGCATTAAACATTAACGGTGTCGGTGGATAGACACTAACATCAGACTGATAAGCGAGCTTTAAAAAACCTCGTAGGGCATCCATATTTTCGGAGGTCAATTCCTCTGCAAGCGCCTGCTTCCAATCTTCTGGTAGGCGCACTTTATCTAAAATTGCCTGCCTTTCTGCTGCTGTTTTGGTAGTCGTACCAGATATCGTTTTTTCATTCTCAAATAACTGCATCATGCGTTACCTTTTTATGAATAATAAGTCATTATAAATATTAAATGATAGTAACAAAAAATAAGGCATAAATTCAGTATAAACATTGCGAACTGTGCCAAAAAGAACCAAACCAAAAAGCACGGCATAAAAAAACGGCTACCATAGTACACAGTAACCGTTTTTTATAAAGAGCGCATTATACTAGCTGGCTACTGATTCAGAGTCTGAGCGTGGCTCATGAGTTTCAACCACCGTTAAGATGATTCGGCTATCGGCTGAACCTTTATCAC
The DNA here is from genome assembly GCF_040309565.1 of Psychrobacter sp. 16-MNA-CIBAN-0192. Lineage (NCBI taxonomy): Bacteria > Pseudomonadati > Pseudomonadota > Gammaproteobacteria > Moraxellales > Moraxellaceae > Psychrobacter > Psychrobacter sp. 16-MNA-CIBAN-0192. Next base: position 83,378 of record NZ_JBEOOX010000005.1, on the reverse strand, counting down.
TACTGATACTATTACCATAGGTATCAGAAAGAGATTTAGTAATGGAGACACCTTCTTTAGCTATTGCTTCCTCTTTTGGCTCTAGTGTCAGATGAACAACGCCACCATTTATCAAATCACCAAACAAAATCATATTTGCCAAAGGCTTCTTGATTTCATCTTGAATCAGACGCTGCATTGGACGCGCGCCCATTAGACGATCATAGCCTTTTTCGGCTAAATACTCACGTACCTCATCATCAATCTCTAAGGTCACTTGCTTATCATCAAGCTGAACTTGCAATTCAACTAAGAATTTATCAACAACTGATACAACAATTGACGTATCAAGTGGATTGAATTGAATGATAGCGTCTAAACGGTTACGGAATTCAGGGCTAAATACACGTTTTAACGACTCATTATTATCACGGCTATGGTCTTGTTCGGTGAAGCCCATAGACGAGCGGCTGATGCTTTCAGCGCCCACGTTAGTCGTCATAATGACAATCACTTGCTTAAAGCTGGCAATCCGACCATTGTTATCTGTTAACGTGCCATGATCCATGACTTGTAATAATAAGTTAAAGACGTCAGGATGCGCTTTTTCGATTTCATCAAACAACAAGACACAATGTGGATGCTGATTAATTTTTTCAGTGAGTAAACCACCTTGATCAAAACCGACATAACCCGGCGGTGCGCCAATTAAGCGTGAAGCCGTATGTGCTTCCATATACTCTGACATATCAAAACGTACTAACTCAACACCCAACAGATTTGCCAGTTGACGCGACACTTCTGTTTTACCAACTCCGGTTGGACCTGCAAACATAAACGAGCCAATTGGTTTTTCTGGTGCTTTAAGCCCTGCTCGTGACAACTTAATCGCATCTGCTAGCGTCGCAATAGCTTCGTCTTGTCCAAAGACCAAACGCTTAAGATCGCGGTCTAAATGCTCAAGAACACTCTTATCATCACTAGATACTGACTTGGGCGGAATACGCGCTAACTTTGCAACGATGGCTTCAATATCTACCACATCAATCTTCATTGGCGGCTTTTGTTTCTTTGCTTTACGCGTATCGTTATCAGTTTTAGATTTGTCTTTAGCTTTGGCAGCATCAACTTCATCTTGCATTTCATTATCAATGTCAACATCGATATCAGTAAGCTCATCCCCATTAAGTACTTGCTCTAAATCTTCAATCAAGGCATCTTCGGCATTGATGTCATCAGCGTCAGGAACAACACCCAAACGCTTATAGGCACCCGCTTCATCAATAACATCAATTGCTTTATCAGGCAAAAAACGTTCATGAATGTGCTTAGCCGATAGCTGTACCGCGCTTACCAAAGCCTCATCTGTATATTCAACATTATGAAACTCTTCGTATCGTGATTTTAGACCACGTAAGATGTCAATACTTTCATCAATGCTCGGTTCTTTAACATCAATTTTCTGGAACCGACGTGATAGGGCGTGGTCTTTCTCAAATACTTGACGGTATTCAGTAAAGGTAGTCGAACCTATGCAGCGTAGCTCACCATTGGCAAGCGCAGGTTTTATTAAATTAGATACATCCATATTACTACTCATAGATGAACCCGCACCAATAATCATATGAATCTCATCAATAAATAAGATAGCATTTGGCTTATTTTTGAGTGCATCAAGTAGTGACTTCATACGTTTTTCAAAATCACCGCGATACTTAGTACCAGCGATTAACGCGCCAATATCAAGACTATAAATCACACAACCACTCAATGGTTTTGGCGCTTTATCATTAATAATCAACCACGCTAACCCTTCGGCAATAGAGGTTTTACCAACACCCGGCTCCCCAACCAATAGCGGGTTATTTTTGCGGCGACGGCACAATACTTGCGCGGCACGCTCAATCTCAGGACCCCGACCAATCAACGGATCGGTTTTGCCTTCTGCTGCGCGTTGATTTAAATTGCTAGCAAACTCGACTAATGGATCTTTACTGGTACGTTCAGAGGCACTACGACGTTCACCCGTCATAGATGCGCGTGGCTCAGAGGGCTCTTCTTTATCTTGACCATGGGATAGATATTGCGTCAACTCTAAACGGCTGATACCTTGCTTTTTCAGCAAATAAACCGCATAGGTATCATGCTCTGAGAACATGGAAACAAGGATATCTGAACCTTCTACCAAACGACCGCCGCCAATAGACTGCACATGAAATATTGCACGTTGCAAAATACGATCAAAGCTTTGAGTCGGCTGTGGCGACTGCTCCATATCCACATCTACCGTTGGTGTATGCTTATTAATATATGCCTCAAGTTCAGTACGCAAACTGGATACATTCGCATTACATGCGGTCAAGGTATTAGCCGCATGCGTATTTTCTAACAATGCCAATAATAAGTGTTCAACCGTGAGATACTCATGCGATTTTTGACGCGCAAGTGTCATGGCTAAACGCAAAGAGACTTCAAGATGACGACTTAACATAAGGAGTTCCTACGGTTATACCTATCTCAATACTGGGATAGTATGATGAATCACATGAATACTATATTAGGCCATGCGTTACATTGTTCAAGTTGCAAAGGTTATAAGACTAATAATGACCTACTTACTCTGCTCATAGCCATTGTTACCATTACCACGGTTATTACTTACCGCTTGACTTCATATCAACATGATAAACATAGATAGTCAATCCATTAACACGTTGTAAAATGTATCAAGGCTTACTTTCACTGTTATAGGCATCATGAAAAACTTTAAAGTCCACTGTAATGGTTATCAATAGAGCCGTAAAAATGCTCATAATGAATAAAGATATGCATGTATAAAGTAGTTTATAAGCGAGGCATAAGAAGTAATAAGGGAAATAAACGCAGGTAGCTAAATATAAACTTAGCAACGAGGCTTTTTTATAGCGCTAAAGAATGATAAATAGTAAAATTTATAGCCTAGTATTTGACAAGTTCTGCAGCGGTAGCAAGACTAGAATAATAAAAATAAACGTATATAGAGTATTAAAAAGCAGACTATAGATAATGAGGGATTAAAAATATAGAATTGAAAAGGGTATAGTTAAGTGGTAGCAGGACAGTAATTTAACCTTCAACTGACAGTATAGAGTTGCCAACGTCAAAATGACCGCCTAGCCTTTATATATGAAAACAGCTTCTTTATTCACCTTGATGCGGTTCAATTTGAGTCAATAAAGGGTAGCCTTCACGGTGCGCCAAACTATTGACCTTTTTCGCTTTAGTTTCAGCGATATCTTTAGGATAAATACCAGCAATACCTTTATTGCTATTATGAATAGTCATCATAATCTCAATTGCTTTTTCAACTTCATGTCGGAATTCTGATTGCAGAATATAAACCACAAACTCCATCGGCGTATAGTTATCATTATACATAACCACCGCATACATTGGTGGTTTTGCGATTTCAGGCTCCGCAACCAGTACATCGGTGTGCGGCGTGGTTTCACTTTCCGGATTATCGACCTGCGCACGATGACCGACTGGCAACGCTGGAAAGTGCCAATCATCAATCATTAAATGCGTATCAGTTACTGTATTTTTTATCATAGCAATCAGTATTCAATAAGGTATGTAAAAAGGGCTAATGTGTCTATACAAAAAGAAGACTATATCTCTTTGTATAGACGATGAATCTAGATAAGTAATAACATATTGGCAACAGTTACTGAGGAGCTGGTTTACTATTTGATACTGTCTGCCTTACTAGTGGTAGTCGCTTTTTTTGTAACGACTGGAGCATTACTAGCAATGGGGCTTTTATCTACTTCTGGCAAATCTAATAATGATAACGGCATATTGTCTACCATAGCACCTAAATTCCAATCATAAAGCTGCTCAACTTTTTGCTCGCCCGCTTCCAAGTTCAGCTTAACTTGTAATGGTTTAAAACCTGCTGGCATTACAAAGCGACCACGAATACGAACGATACCTTCAATCGCATAATTCGCTGGCTCAAGTGGCACTTCTATAAAGTTATCTTTATCCTGTAGCGTCAAGGTTACGGCTAGATTTTTTGCTTGACCGTCTTCACTCAACATCCCTACATCAAAACCAAACTCAAATGCATTTTCAGGAAGAGGGTCAATTTTAGCTCCGAGAATCTGTAGTGGCATACCACCTTGCTTGGTGATTAGCTTAGCATATAGCTCATTTAACTGAGAAACCTGCTGACTCTCTACTTTAACCTCTTTTTGAGTTTCACGCAGCTCATCTAAATTAGTCAAGCTAATAAGCAACTCTTGCTTAGCAGTTGCCACTTGATTGGTCAAAACTTTATTTTTAATTTTTAAATCTTTTAACGATTTACTGGTCTGCTCGATATCGACTGCCGACAGCTTAGTCTCATCTTGCAAGGCATAATAACCACGTTGGAACCCAAGCTTATGACCAAGCATCAAGGCAACAATCGCTGTGACCAGTACCGCTGCTACAAATAGTGCCAGTAGCCAAGTTACTGTGACCGCACCTCGTTGACTATTCGCGATACTCTGAGTCATATCTATGTCTTCAGCACTGTTAATATCAGGCAACTGATGAGTACCCAGCAAAGTATCGGATTCAGAAGCTGGCAGGTGACACGATAATTGTGCTGGTTGCAAGCGCAAGCGGGGGGCAGTCTTAACACGCATCTAGACAATATCTCTTAACAGTAAAGCGAAATATTATAACGGAATTTAGTGTCAATACCTAGCACAGCGCTGTCAGGATGCTGACTTTACAGTAACTATGCTGTGATATGTCAGCGTTAAACCGTCTATTCAATACTCGATTAAAGGTTATTTATGGATTAATGATGATGAATAATGGGTTAAATAACTTCATATTTACGTATTATTCGTGATTATAGGCAGTTGATGATAATCGCACTGCCATCTTTACAATACCTTAAGAAAAATAATTTGAAACCGTTATTTTAAAAGTCACGAATTGAAGAACACACGGATTACAGAATACATTAATTAAGGAACTATAGGCGCATCGTTTAGCCCTAAGGTTTCATCAAGTCCAAACATAACATTCATATTTTGAACGGCTTGCCCTGCTGCGCCTTTAACAAGATTATCTTGTACTACCAGTACTGTTAGCTCAGCGCGTTCATTGTCCTGATGCACAGCAATACGCAGACGATTGCTGGCGCGCACGCTACGGGTGTCTGGATAGATGCCTTTTGGTAAAATATCGATAAAAGGTTCGCGCTCATAAGCTGCTTCAAATACTTGCTGCCAGTCAATACTTTTTCCTACTTCAGTCAGCTCCATATGGATTGAGCTTAGCATACCGCGAATCATCGGCACTAAATGCGGTAAAAAACGCACGCGATGGGTAAATTGACTGTTTAATAGTTGCGCAATACCTTGTTCAATCTCTGGTAAGTGACGATGACCTGTTACCCCATACGCTTTAAAATTATCTGTAGTTTCAGCATAGTTTAGCGCAAGGCTTGCTTGACGACCTGCACCTGACACGCCAGATTTTGCATCAATCACAATCCGAGCATCAATTAGCTGCGTTTTTTGTTGATTTTGCAGCTCAATAATGGGCTTTAACCCTAAAATAGCGGTGGTCGGATAGCAACCAGGATTGCCGACCACGTTTGCAGTAGCAAGCTTATGGCGATTGATTTCAGGCAGACCATAAACGGCTTTTTTTAGTAATTCAGGACAGGTATGCGACTGCTGATACCAGTGCTCAAAATCTGATAAAGATTGCAAGCGAAAATCTGCTGCCAAATCAATCACTTTAACGCCCGCTTGGGTCAAGGCTTCTGCCTGTCGCATCGCTACGCCGTGCGGTGTGGCAAAAAACACCACATCACAGCGCTGGAGCATAGATAAGGTATCATCACCCAAATCGCTAAATACTAAGTCAGAGATACCGCGCAAACTTGGAAATATCTCATCAGCACGCGTACCAGCTTCACTACGTGAGGTCAATAAATCAATGGACACTTTAGGATGCGCTGATAACAATCGAATCAGCTCAATACCTGTATATCCTGTGCCACCGACAATCGCTGCTGAAATCATAAGACATCCTTTTACTAATTATACCAATTGGGATAGTATCAAAAACTATTTGACGAGCCAATAATGACCGTCATAGATAACGGTCGTGATTCTAACTACAATAATTTTAATTACAGCTGATATTCATGCACTGCATCGATAAAGACTTTAGCTCGCTCAGGGTCAGCCCACTGGGTAATGCCGTGACCTAAGTTTGCCACATAGCCTGTCTTTTCGCCACACGCATAAGCACTGTCTAACATTGCTTTAACTTCTTTACGAATGGTTTCTGGTGAACCGTATAGCGTCGCTGGATCTAAGTTCCCTTGAACGGCTTTACGGCGCTGTGGCTGCTGATACTGCTCACTTAACTGGCGCTCACTTGCGCGTAATACTTGGCGAGCACGGTCGATTGGCATTGTCCAATCAAGTCCTAGCGCATCCGCTTCACTATCAGCTTGAATATCTAACCACAGTCCCCCGCCCTTAGTGAATAAAATCACCGGAATAGTGGGATGACGTACCTTTAACTCCGCCACAATGCGCTTATTATATGCATGGGAGAATTCAATAAATTGACGATGACCCAATGCGCCGCCCCAACTGTCAAATATTTGTAACGCTTGCGCCCCAGCAATCACTTGTGCATCTAAATAGTCAATGACGGCAATGGCAAGCTTATCTAACAATTGATGTAAAAACTGCGGATTGCCATACAGCATACCTTTGGTATAACGATAATCTTTTGAGCCGCCGCCTTCAATCATATAAGTAGCAAGCGTCCACGGACTGCCTGAAAAACCAAACAGTGGCACTGCTCCATTAATCTCAGTACGGATACTGGTCACTGCACGCATGACATAATCTAGCGAATCATTGACATCAATAGTAGGTATTCTATCGAGATCTGCTTGGTTACGGATAGGGTATTTAAATTTAGGACCTTCACCAGCTTCAAAATATAAGCCCAATCCCATCGCATCAGGAATGGTCAAAATATCACTAAATAAAATAGAGGCATCTAAATCAAAACGACGTAACGGCTGTAACGTTACCTCAGTCGCACGCGCAGTGTCTCTACATAAGCTCATAAAGTCGCCCGCTTCAGCACGGGTGGCTTTATATTCTGGTAAATAACGCCCTGCCTGACGCATCATCCAAACTGGAGTGGTATCTACTGGCTCAAAACGCAACGCCCGTAACAATCTATCATTTTTTAGGGGAGCAAAATTTTGCTGAGGCGAGTTAACAGTATCCGAGAAGCTCATGCACCAATCTCCAAAATAGAACAATATGTATTATTGTCAGTGTTAAACATAGGGTGAGATAAAAATAACGATATGAATATTAAAACAAGGTATAGCTATATAACTATATATATAATTAGGCATGTATCATTGCATTAGTAATGCTTTACATCGACAAGACTTTACATTGACAACGCTAAATTATCGCGGTGTACCATCACTACCCGCTCCTCTTTATTGCCGAAAATCTTACCAAACTGTTCTGTACGTTCACGAGCCACACGGCGCGCATCGTTTGATGAGAAATTTACCTGACCAATGGCTAAGCGCTCGCCCGTATCTTGATGGACAATTTCAACCACATCGCCTTCATCGAAGTCGCCTCGCACTTCTACCACGCCAACTGGTAATAGGCTTCTATTATTATCAATGACAGCGCGAGCAGCACCAGCATCGACTATTAGCGTGCCTGACATCCGCAAATGTGCAGCTATCCATTGCTTGCGAGCGATAATTTTATCGTGCTCATTAGTGGTTAATAACGTGCCGACTGCTTCGCCTGAGACTACACGGGTAATCACATCATCGATAGCGCCACTAACAATCACAGTCGGACAGCCACCCATAGCGGCTAAGCGACCAGCGCGGATTTTGGTTAACATACCACCGCGACCAAGCTTACCGCCATCACCAGCAATATCAAACAAATAATCTGCCATAGCACGCTCTTGGCGAATCATTTTTGCATTGGGATTGTGACGCGGATTGTCCGTAAACACACCTTCTTGATCAGTTAAGATGATATATAAATCCGCATTGACCATTGCTGCTGCCATTGCGCCTAGCGTGTCATTATCGCCAAACTTAATCTCATCAATGGTAATGGTATCATTTTCATTAATAACTGGCAGCACACGCCATTCTAGCAATTGAGTCAGCGCGCTACTGGTATTCAGATAACGGCTACGATTGGATAAATCATCATGGGTCAATAGCAATTGTGAGCTTTGAATACCGTGCTGAATAAGGGCTGAACACCAAGTTTCAATCAAGCCCATCTGACCGATAGAGGCACACGCTTGCAATGCAGCAAGCTTTTTGGGACGCTCCTCAAGGTTCATACGTACGACACCTTCGGCGACGGCACCCGATGATACCAATAATACTTCTACGCCTTTATTATGCAGTTTTGCAATCTGTTTTGCCCACTCGTAAATGGCAGTTCGATCGAGACCCCGACCATTATTGGTTAATAATGATGAGCCAATCTTGACAATAACGCGCTTAATATCAAAGTTGCGAGTTTGCTTCACAAACCTTGCTTCTGTCGTCTGTTCCATGTCACCTGCCATAAAAACTCCTGTATATTGCGGGATGGGTGTAAAATACATTACATTATCTAAAACATAACGCATTTAAAAAAAATCGTACCTCATTAATTAGATATCAATAAAGTATTATCAAAAGAGAAAACTGCAAACTAGCAGACTTCCTCTCCAACAAAATCATACTTAAACTGTCAGAGTGATAGCAGACAATTTAAGGGGCGTATACCACTTCCACGCCATCATCGTCATCGTCGTCAAAGGCTTCACCATCAAAGCTATCATCATCTGGCAAATCAGTGCCTTCGCGCTGGGCTTTACGAGCGGCGCGATAGGCTTCACGCTGCGCTTCGGTATTACGGCGCACTTCTACTTCTAAACGCTCAAAGCGTGCTCTTTGCGCTTCAGCAAATTCCGGAAATTCTAACTCGCGCTCGCGCTCAAGCTCAATCTCATTCATCAAATGATATTTAACCGGATCGACACCTTCACCTGTGAGGGTTGAGGTACGGAACACAGCGCCTGTCCAGTCAAGCTCGGCAATAATATGTTCGCACAGCTCATTTAATTCATCTGTATCAACTATCTGATCGATTTTATTTAGAATTAAAATTTGGGGCAAATTCGCCAGCTCTGGTGAAAAGCGCTCAAGCTCATTAAAAATAATACGCGCATTTTGTACTGGGTCACTACCATCAAGCGGTTGAATATCAACGATATGTAGCAGGCGACGTGTACGTGCCACATGCTTTAAAAAGCGAATACCAAGACCAGCACCTTCTGAGGCGCCTTCAATCAAACCAGGAATATCTGCCATGACAAATGAGCGATGGCGACCAATATCAACCACGCCTAAGTTCGGCACTAAAGTAGTAAACGGATAATCGGCAACTTTAGGAGTCGCGGCTGATACTTGGCGAATAAAAGTCGATTTACCTGCGTTCGGTAGACCAATTAGTCCAACGTCTGCCACCACTTTTAGCTCAAACTTGAGTACTTTTAGCTCGCCTTCAAAGCCTGATGTTGCTTTACGCGGGGCTTGATTGGTTGAGCTTTTAAAGTGAGTATTCCCTAAACCACCATCGCCACCTTTGGCAATCAGGAAGGTCTGACCAATTTCGGTCATGTCACCCAACACTTCATCAGTCTCAGTATCAATAACCGTAGTCCCAACTGGTACTGGTAGAAAAACATCGTCTGAGCCTTTACCTGAGCAGTTTCGGCTATGACCGTTTTCACCGCGCATGGCATCGTAGCGACGGGTGTAGCGATAATCGACTAAGGTGTTGGTATTATCTTCAGCAATCACATAAATGTCACCACCAGTACCACCATCACCGCCATCCGGTCCGCCACGTGGGACATACTTTTCTCGGCGAAAACTGGCGATACCGTTACCACCATCGCCTGCTTTTACGGTTACGATGGCTTCATCAATAAATCGCATGTTACGTTCCTTAATTTACAATTTGGGTTACAGCTCGGACTAATTTTGCCTATATGTAAAGATGCTCTAATGAAAAGTGCACCCTTAAATAAAGCCAATATCAGTGCTCATTATGGCAACAAAACCCGATAACCAATCAGACTATCGGGTAGTGTATGTCATATTAACGACGACTAGTATAGCATTTAACCACTCGATACTAACGATTAACCGTTACCTACTAAGGGTGGTTAATAAGCGATAGTAAATATCGCTTATTTTTTTACCAGATTGCTATCAACAATAATATTAAAAATATTATAAACCAGACGATTAAGCTGGCACCTGAGTATAGTTAATACCTGCCATTTGCGTCGCTAGACGTAGAACCTGAGTGCTATAGCCAACTTCGTTATCATACCAAATATAAACGATAGCATGATTATCGGTCAAAATAGTCGCTTGAGCATCAACAACGCCAACGTGCGTGGTGCCAACAAAGTCAGTAGAGACTGCTTCTGTTGAATCAGTATAAGCAATTTGTGACTGCCACTGGTTGCTGTTAGAAATCTTACGCATAAATTCGTTTAACGCATCCGCACTTTGTGGCGCCGTTTTTAAATTTAAGTTTAAAATCGCTAAGCTAACGTTTGGCGTAGGCACGCGAATGGCGTTGCCTGTCAATTTACCACTTAACTCTGGCAATGCTTTGCCCACTGCTTTTGCAGCACCAGTGCTGGTGATAACCATATTTAATACGGCACTACGACCACGGCGATCAGCTTTATGATAATTATCAATCAAATTTTGATCATTGGTGAACGAGTGAATCGTCTCAACGTGACCATTTTCAATGCCGTATTCATCATTTAAGACTTTTAGCATAGGCGTAATCGCGTTGGTAGTACAGCTTGCCGCACTGACAATCGTGTCGTCGCCCACGGTATTGTTGTTGACACCATACACGACGTTTTTAATCTCACCGCCAGCTGGCGCGGTTAATAAGACTTTTTTCACGCCCTTAGACTGTAAATGCTTACCTAAACCGTCTTCATCTTTCCAAATACCCGTATTATCGATAACTAATGCATTATCAATACCATAAGCAGTATAGTCAATCTCGCTTGGGTCTTTTGCATAAATAACTTGCACAAAACGACCATTAATAATCATGCCGTTATTGTCATCATCAATGCTCACGCCACCAGAAAAGCTGCCATGAATCGAGTCACGCTCAAGCAATGACACACGCTTGGCAAGGTCGCCTGCTGCTGCTGGACGTACAACGATGGCTTTTAATTGTAAGCCTTTAACGCTTGACGCTTTTGATAATAATAGACGAGTTAAGATACGACCGATACGACCAAAGCCATAGAGCACAACATCTGTTGCGCCATTTTGCGCTTGCTCAGAGGTATTTATTGCTTGCAATGCCGCTGCTAGGTCGCTGTTATTCACAATAAGCTGACCAACATCAATGCTGGTTGATTGAAGTTCAGTATGCTCAGCAATCGCTTTTACCATATCTAAAGTGTCAGCAATAGCAAGCGGCTCAGCGCCTGATTCACGTATGGCAGCTTTTTGGTGCAATGCCAATACTTTGCTTACTGAAGTGGTGTCGAGAGTCTCACCGAACAAGGTTACTTGAACATCTTGCTCGTTATAGAGTTTATTTAATAAACCAATCAATTCGATGGCTTGTTGTTCTTGATTATTATATTGGCTTAAATGGTCTTGATGTAATTGGCGTAAGGTATCAGCGTTGCTCACGAGGAACATCCTTATAGTCAGTAAAAGATAAGATCAATAGAAATGATGACAAACGAATAAGAAAATATAAGTAGAATAAAACAATCAATAAAACTGAGGCTAAACAGAGACGCAATCAAAATGGCGCTTTATTGATTATAAACAAGAGATAGCAATAAAAACGGCTTAGCATTGTTGCGTGTAAATCGTCTAGATTCTAGCGTAAAATGCCCTATTTTGCTAGTGATAACCGTTATTATTGCCAATAATGCAGATGACAGGTTTCTTCTTGCAAATATATTAGAGCGAATGAGCGGTTTAAATGATAAATAAGTCATTGTGCTATTAAGGAACCAGTTTTACGTGTTGGTTAGTTTGGGGCGTCAATTTAAACTCTTTTAAATCATAACCCTGCTGCTGTGCAATCTGACTATATTTACTATAAGTTTGCTGACTGATATTTGGCGTACGCGCCAGCAACCACAAATATTTTTTATCAGGCGTACCAACAAGAGCCGTTTGGTAATTGGCATCACGTGCTAGTACCCAATAATCCGCGCGCCCTACCGGCAACCAGCGAATCCATGACGGTAAAAAGGTAACTTTTAACTTACTACCTGAGTTATCAACGGCTTTTGCTAGCCCATTGGCGCTCATCATCAAGCCATCTTGTTTACGACATTGATTCAGTACATCAATACCTGAGCCATCTGCTTTACCAGTATACGTCGCTGTCACGTCACTTGCGCACTTACGCTGAAAATACATAGGCAAACGCCCTATCTCATACCATGTACCAGCATATTGTTCAAGATCAACGCTATCCACAGTCGTTGGCGTACTTGCTGAGTTATGGATAACTGAGGACGGTTCAATAACTTGATTTTTACTTTCATTTATTGCATTCATAGGCATATTTTGCGGCGCAGCATAGGCAGAAAAAGCAGCTAACGGGATAATAATCGCTAAGGCAATCGCAGTATGTTTAATAAGACCATTCATAAAAACACGTTCCGGAATTTGGGCAGTTATGTCTGCCGAAATATTATCGTGTTGCTGTTTACCGATATTAAGGTTCTTGATAGGCATATGGATATCAGATGAAGGTTGAGCGATTTTAGACGCTTTGTTCGCTACGCGGTCATTCATCAATTGCTCATTAGATAATAGCGCGCTAGATGAATACATAGCCGCCGTTGATACCCCCTCAATTTGCTGCGACGCCTTTTTACTAAATGCGTTTTTATTGGCTGCTTTTTTATAAGCGCTACTGATAGTAGGCGGTGCTGTTTCATTAATAAGCATATTAACCGTAACCACTTTATTAAATAAACCTTTATTGAATGAATCTTTTCCAAACGAATTTTTATAAAGATCATCATTACTGGCACGACCGGTCTGCTTGTTTTTATCGCAAGTAGGATAATAAGATTCTGACTGGTTAACCGACTGCGACTGAGAACCGGCTGCCTGTGCGTCATTCCATGCTGACTGAGGTAACTTGGTGGTTTTCATAGGTGTCCCATTGTTAGCTATGATTTATATTTTGAAAGATACTTAATAAATATACTTTAAAAATTTATAGTTTATCTTAAGGGCATGGTCACTGTTAATACAGTGTGGCAGTGTAGGAAAACGCAACGGTTTGTAAGCAATACTCTCGTAATTGAGCAGATTACATACAGTGTAACGCTTGTGTAATTTATATGGAAAACAACTATTTATGCGATAATATTGTGTTTATAGATGGGCTATTGACCGCATTATATGCGTCATTTATTTCGAGCATAATTGTATATTTCGCGCTTGATATCTATATTTATAGCGCAGTTAACTGCTCATAAACTGCCTTATACCAGCAATACTTGTAGCGCCATAATTAGTAGCTTGCTGATACATGGAAGGTGATAATCCGCCCAAGGCTATAACTGGCATATCCGCCAATTGCGCCAATATTGACCAAGCTTTCCAACCCAGTGGCTGCTCGTTAGGATGAGTTTGAGTGGCTAATACGGGCGATAAAAAAATTCCAATAACGGGTGATTGCTGCTTTGTTAAGCGGCTGGCTGCAAGTTGGTTGGCGGCTTGAATACTGTCGGCATCGTGACAACTGATAAGGAGCGGTCGATCAATAACATAATCTCGTAGCACGTTATTCATCAGTTCGGTTTGGGTAAGATGGTAGGCTTTACATTGAGCATTGGTTGCGAATGAAGCGTTGTTATTATGCGGTACGATACTTTGAATGTCTGGACGCAACGTTAATAGTTGCTCCATAAGTTGGCTTTCTATCAGCGGACTTTCATCACTAACGTCTGTGGACTCATTTAATTTAATGCGCAGGTAAACCCACGCCTGTTGTGGTAAATGTTGCTGATGATACGTTAGCCATGCCGCTGTTGCGTTTGGTTTTGCTGTAAAATGCGCTAATGGATAAGTAATGACAATCTGAGTCGGCAGCTGCAACCAAGTCAGGATTGTTTTATTGGCAGCCGGCAGTGGGTATACTCCCGACAGTAACTCATTTTTATCCGCCCAAATCAGCGCTTGTCCTTCTAACCCACAGCTTTTATGCTGATTCTCGGTAAATTGGGTATCTGTCAGAGCAACTTTATAGACCTGTAGGCATACTTGCTTATCGCCATAATCATGGTGCAAACGTCCAAGTTTGAACACTGCATTAGCACTGATATCAATGCCAACTTCCTCGCCCACTTCTCGTATCAGCGCTTTGGTCGCCGTTTCATTCGCTTCTATTTTGCCGCCAATAAACTCGTACTTATTGCCTTGATGCTGCGCGTGATGACGAAAGCCAAGCAAATATTTATCTTGATAATAAATAACAGCAATCGCAACGTTAACAATTTTAGTGGATGCAGGTTTAAGGTTACTGAGCATATGAATGTCCCATATTTGGATTTGGAAAACAACGGCGAGGATTTAGGATTAGTAATGGAATGCTAAATTACACAAGTTTACATAAAACCAGTCTTTTAATTTATTAATGACTTGCAAAAAATATGAATGTAAATGATAATTATTATCGTTAATAAGACCTTACATTCTATCTTTTTGTTATTTATTATTTGGCTGTCTATACTGCCTATATTAAGGAATTGATTATGAGCATGGTTATCTCTCGTTATTTAAATCACCGTGACAACCGTTTACCGACATTACAATCTCAGCATTTATTTGCATTGACGAAAGAGGTGCGTATTGAGCATGAAGGGGAAGAATATCGCCTACGCTTAACCCGTAATAATCGTTTAATTTTAACCAAATAGCGCTTAATGCATTAGTTATTGACGATACGTCTCTTACATAATAAAAACGCATAATAAAAAACGCCTTCGATAAGGCGTTTTTTATTTGCAAAATCTCTAATGACACAAACAGATTCAAATCATTGCTTCACTAAAACTGCCAACTATATACCACGTCCACTGCATTTTCCGCTGCTGATGTGGCTTCAATATAGATGCGTCGCGTGAGCTGATAGCGAATGGACAGGCTGTTTTGCGCATTAAAGACACCAACACCATAACGAATGTATAAGTCTGGCGTTACATAGCCTGTGACATTGACATTAGTATCCTCACTAGTACCTGACGCATCAACGGTTAGACTTTGCAGTCCAAGTGCCTGCCCAATTTGATTGGTCAAACTGCGCGTCCCACTTAAGCCAAAGCTCAAACCTGCTGCTGCTAGATTATTAGTGACTTCTGACTTAAATCCTTGCTCACTGATTTGGGTAGCACCAGTATTATTAATACGTCCAGTAACCAAGGCATTCATCGCTTGTTGCTGCGTAAGTCCTGCATTGTTAAAGACTACGATATTAGGACTTTCGGCATTGCCTTTAACGCGCAGACCAACAGTTTTACCGCTGATGTTTTTAACTGCCTCAATACTAAGATTGGGCTTCATCACATCGCCATTAAAACGTACTTGTCCATAATTGAGCTCTAAGCTTTGCCCAAAGATATTAACATTGGTACGGCGTGATACTTGAATGACGCCTTTGGCACGCATGACACCTTGACCACGTTGGTTGATATTTAGTGCACCTGCCAGCGGAATGACGGCACCAAAACCGCGGAAATTAACATCATCGCCCAAATCAACTCCGATATCAGCATTGATAGACCACGGCTTTGATATCGCCAGTACTTCTTCAATATTACCGATTAAACTACGATCGAGCACCACGGCATCTTCCGTCTGGGTGATAATATCTTCGCTGGCTTCAGGCGGACGAATAGTGGCAGAAGGCACGCTAATCGCGCCTTCAATATTGACATAACGATCACCCGGACGCACGATGATATCAATATCTGGATTCACTTCTGCCAATAATAATGGCGGCTGGGTCAATACCAGACGCTCACCGTTAATGCTTAGCTTGGCTTGCAGTTTTTCTTGCCAATTAATGGTACCTGCTAACGTACCTGTGCCAGCACCACTATTGAACTTGCCATCAATGATGGCTTCCGTACCGCCAATCTTAGCTTCAGCATTCACATTCGATAGATTCACCGGCAAATCTAACAAGGCAATGCGACCATCGACCAGCTTCACATTACCATAAACTTGCGGTTGAGTGAGCGTACCGCCAAGTCCGCCCTGCATGGTAATATTGCCTTCTAGCACGCGCATACCGGGGAAGAAAGGTTTAAAAATAGCCAGATTTAGCTCATTAAGTACCAGCGCTCCGGAGATAGGTTTTGGATTTTTATAAGGGTCGACCAGCACTTCGGCATAACCGCGTGCACCGCCGCCAGTATTGATATCGGTACGCAACTTCAAGCCATTTTCTACTGACAACGCAATCAGTGACACCCGCTTATATGGCAAGGTAACAGGGACGCTGTCCCCATCTTGAATCAAGCTGATTTTGCCATTATCAGAGTACAAAGTGGTGTTAATTGTTGGCGGCTTGCCACGTTGCCAGCCAAGTATGGCTCTACCGTCAATCTTACCTTGCCAATCAATATCGTCCGGCAAAAAGGTTGCAAATAACGAACTATCCAGTTTTTGCACGGCAAGATTAACCTGACCTGATGTTGCTGAAGCAATGAGATTTTCTCGCAAACATAGCTTGCCTGTTTGGTCTTCTGCTTGCCAGCAATGCGCTGCCAATTGTACTTTTAAGTCGCCTGCCGCGCCTTTTTGTGTTTGCGGTAAATTCACAATCAATTGCGCTGGTTGTAACTGGTTTAAGGTGGCATATTTAGACTGTACGCGCCCATTACCAATGACCCCCGACCAATCGAGACGTTGACGATTAAAGCCACCTTGTAGCCGCGCCGCCACTTCCAGCTTTTCATTTGCCATTTCTATATCAACAGTATGCGCCTGCTCTGTGCCTGTAAAATAGGCGGAGATATCTTTAAAAGATTGTCCTGCCACCAGCAAGCCTTGAGCATCTACGAGCAATTGGCTTGGACTATTGGCAAGATTGACCAGTTTACCGCGAATACGTCCTTGGCTTAAAATAAATCCAGGTAGCGAGATACGCTCACCTATTAAATCAATATAGATGGTCGGTAGCGCCTGTCCGGCAGGCTGCGATAACGTAGCACCGCCTGTGACTTTACCTCTTAGCTTCTCTGATAACTGATCAAGGTTGGTAATATTAATTTTTGCTTGTAGCTGGCGCGCATCACCGTTTGCTGTGACATAATTATCACCCCAACGAATGACCAAATTATCTGCAACCAAACTGTCAATTAAGGCGTTAACTTGTTGATACTGGGCTTGAGCTTCTTGAGCTTGCAAGCGTTTAAAATAACTGGCTAAATCTTCTGGCAAACGCAGTTTAGCAGCTAAACTACCTTGGGCACTGATTGCCTGACCTTTCAAAATACCGCTTAGATTCATTTGGTTTATATGAATGATTTGCTGTGCCTTTGTCCAAATGCCGTCAGTATTTACCGAACCTGTAATCACGCTTGGGGTATCTTTGAGGAAATAGCCAAGGTTAAATTTATCCAATTTAGCTTGGATATTCCAAGCAATGCCTTGGGTCAAATCAACGTTGCCGCTGGCATCAATGCTACCTGCTGCACCCACATGACGAAAGCGCTCTATACGAATACGCTTATCATCACCATTTGCCGCAATGCTTAGTTTACCCTCAGGCAGCTGCTCCGCTTTTAAAACGCCATCAAAATCTACTGCAAATTGCTGCAATTTACCCGCAGCTTTTGGATTGTTTTTGGGCGCAGGTTGCCACTGTCCACTGGTGGTCAAATCCCCACTAACAATGGCGGCATAAGCTGGCAGAAAGTAACCTACATTGAAGTTATCAAAACGTCCGGCTAACGTCCAGCCGATATTGTTGCGTAAATCCAGCGCGCCTTTGGCTTGTACAGCGCCTGCTTCCCCGTTGTAATTTAGCTTACGGAAACTGACCATCTCAGGCGTACCCGCCGCATCAATTGATAACCGACCTTTGGGCACGTCTTTGGTATCAATATTGCCATCAAAACGCGCATCAAACATCGACAGCTTACCGCCGATAATATCAACACTGGCATCCCCACTGCCAGTAATGCCAATAGCACGACTGTCTTGACTGGCATCCAGCTTTGCTTGAATATCTGTATTCGTAAAGCTGATAATATGGCGCTGACCTTTGACTTTATTTTTACTGATATTCAGCAAGCGACCGCGTGCACTGAGGCGACCCGTTAGACGTTCAAGTGGTAAATCACTGCGATATTTTTTGGGTAGTAAACCGTTAGTCTTTGCATCAATCTGCCAGGTTAACGGACGTTGCTTGGTTGCCAGCTGAATCTGTCCACTACCGGATAAATCGCCAACAATACCATTATAATTGAGACGATTGATGTCAATTACTGTGCCTGCTTTACGCAGCTTGACATCATAATTGCCTTTGGGCGCGACATTCAGCTCATTTACCAACGCTTTGGCATCAACCGATAGCTGCGAGCCACTAAGAATAACGCTGGCTTGACCGCGTGGACTATCAACATTGCCAATATTTGGTAGGTTTTTACGGATGATATTTTGCCAAGTGGCATCAATATACCACGGGGCTTTTTGTTTCGATTTTACTGGAGTCTTACCGCGGATAATCTTAGCATTGACATGCTCGCCATCACGCTGGCGCAAATCGGCATTCAACTGTAGATTGCCTGCGCTATTTTTTTGTTGATAATGAACGGACAAATCACCATTGAGCTTTTGCGGCGCATACACCTTATAGTCGGCATAGTCTTTGGGGATAACCTTTCTAATATCAAAATTAGTCCCTGTCGCCAATACTTTGGCATCAAAACTGTCTTTCCAGTCCAAGATACCTTGCGCAAATAAGCGCCCAGCGGGCACATTGGCATTCAGTCTATCAATCCGCAGCTGACTGTCGGCAATCACGCCGCGCGCACGGTAATGCCCTGAAGGAATGTCTTTAGCAGTAATATCGGTATTAATACGCAGGCGAATTTCTGAGAGCACCCCATCCGCGGTTAATAGCCCACTTTTTAGACGAATGTTTTGCGCATCAGCATAAGGAATGAGAATATCATCCCATTGTAAGCTGGCTTGGAATGGTGCATTGGCATCCAAGCCTTGTATTACCACATCGCCGCGCACATCGCCTTCATTATAACGGCTGCGCACCTTACCTACTGTGCGCTTTAAGCTACCGGTTGCCGTAATATCAAGCGGGGCGACATAAATTTTCTCTAAAGCACTAACTTCAGCAATGGCGGTCAAATCGAGCGGATAATCGCCTTGCAAATCAATATTGCCCTGTAATGCACTGACTTTGACGATATCACCATATAACAAATTACCGCGTCCAACTGTGACCAGACTATCAACCCAAGTCACATCGCGCGCAGTAATGTTATGAATGATAATAGGCTCTTTCGGATCTTGTTTATAGACAATAGATTGAATGGTCGCGTGGTCAAGGCGCAAGTTTACCGGTAGCTTAAGGGTTTTATAATCAAATGGTTCGCCAGTAGGCGGTTTTTTATTGATAATCTCAATACGCTGAATATTCGCGTCACGCAAGTGTACTTCTTTGGCAAAAATTGCCCGCCAGCCAATTTTGACATACGCCTTATCCACCAGTACTTCTAAATCTTCGTTTACCTTAATATCAATATCAGTGACCAATAAGCCATCGCGCAGATTGCCTGCGCCATACTGAATCTCAATACCGGACTCATCGCTGATTTTATCTAAAATAAACTTTGTACCCGCGTCCGTGCCTGCCATATAAAAGAATATTGCAAACATAATAGCCAAGACTATGAGCATTAGTATGAGTAATTTAATCACAAAAGACAGCGGATACCAGCGGCGTACCGCGCGCGCATCTCGTTGGGCAGGATCTTCAACCAATGGCGGTTCAGGCGGCGGGGTCGTATGATTCAATATGACTCTCAACTGGGTTTAAAAAGTGTATGAATAAATTAAAAATAACGGTATGTATTATCGGCTGTTAAATTAGCCTCATCAACAATATCAACAATTGGTGCTAACGTTTTTGTAATACTAGTAATTATAGGGCTACTACTTATATAGTAGCGCCGTCATTGCGACGCTATTATTCATAATATACACTTTATAACGGTGAACCTATAAAGAGATGCAGTCTAACTGGAATCTCGTCTTCTGTCACGCCAGCTGCCACATCAACACGAACCACACCGACCGGTGACGCCCAGCGAACGCCGACACCCACGCCCACTTTGGTATCCGTTTTAAAATCTTTATCATAAGCATTACCCACGTCGCTAAATACTGCCGCGCGCAGACCAGGCTTCACTTCATAGTTATATTCGGCACTACCAACGGCTAGTATTTGCCCACCTGACAAATAGCCTTTATCTATTGGTGACAAGCTGTTGTAATCATAGCCACGTATGCTTTGATCGCCCCCAGCAAAAAAGCGCAGCTTGTACGGCACATTATAAAAATCATCTGCCCAAATATATCCAGTATTGACGCTACCCAAAACTTGATGCTTTTTATCTTCGCCAAAGGTATAAATACCGCTGACGCCAGCACGAATGATGGCTAAATTGGTATCACTAAATGCTTTATCTGCCCCCGCCTCTATCCCATAATATTGACGATAGCCGCGCGTTGGATTGGTGGCACTATCAGCCGTTGTTTTACTAACCCCGTAGCCGAATAGCAACGCTTGCTGCTTGGGTTTAGATGAGGCAAAACGCACAGGTAAATCTTCAAAAGCGGCTGCATCTACGCCGGTCTCTAACTGATCCAAGCGATAACGCATAAAGTAGCTACTATCCCAACCATTTTCACGGTGGATATTACGGGCTAATGCTGCTTTTAAAGTTTTGGTGGATAAGTCAAAGTTACCCTCACCTTGGTCAATCGTTTCCTCTTCATAAGTTAAACGTGCTTCTAATTTATCATTGAGCGGATGCTTCCACGGTCGGCTGGCATATACGGTGCCGTTTTTATTAATCCGTGAGAGCGCAACCTCAGCACCTGCCTGATAGCCTTTACGGTTGATTAAATTGTAGTCAATCTTGCCGGTTGCGCGCACGCCTGTGTCGGTACCATAACCAATACCCAGTTGCGCATCACGCGGCTTGTCCGCTGATACAAAGACATAAAGTGGCACTTTCTTCGTTTGCTGTACTTGTTCAGGGCTAATACGACCTTCAAGGGTTGGCGGTACAAAATTCTCGTCCGCGATTAATAGCTCATCATCTGGGAATAATTTTTTGGCTACGCTACTTACAGAGTCACTAATTTTGCCTAAAATACTGTCTGCGTCTGCCGATTTTTCATCCAACACGCGATCACTGGGCAAACGGCTTAAGCGATCGGCTTTCTTCTTAATCGCTGCCAGCTTTTCAGAGGTTTCTTCATCCACTTCAAACTCAATGGGCGCAATATCTGCAGCATTTACCGTATCTGCACCTGTTGTACTGTTAGCACCTTCATCATTTTCAGCATTGCTCACCGCTCTGCTATCTTTGACCTGAGGAGCACCTTCTAAATCATTATCTGTTGCACTGGAAATCGCAGCGTCATCGCCATTGCTGGTAGTAGAGGCATTATCAGCCCCATCATTATCATCACGGCTACGCGACGCCGCCTCTATAGGTGCATTATCGAAAGCTAATGTTGTGGTGGCGCTGAGCCCATCAGGTGGCAAAATGGTTTCGACGTTAACGGTATTAAAGTAACGGGTTGCCGATAAATCATTCGTAAATTTGGTAATGTCAGGGCGATAGAAAGGGTCACCTGCATTAAAATCATAAAGCTGGCGTAATAAAGACGGTTCGACCGGTAACTTATCAGGGTCTGTGGTAAGTGTTTTTGATGCCTTATCATAAGTAAAAAATACTACATCATCAAACTGATAACGCTCACCGGTGTTATAGACCAGTGATATGTCTGCAATATTATCCGGTAAAATGATTTCGACCGATTTATTAAGCCAATATTGATCAAAGTAACCATAAGTCCTGCTTAACGATTCGAGCGCCGCCTTACTGTCTTTATAGATACCATGATTAAAGACTTCGCCTTTTTTATCTGGTTGACAGGTATCAGCTGTATTAATTTTTTCTAATTTTTCTCTAAGGGCAATGAACTCTGCCTGTTCACTACCCTTGCCGCGAATATCAATCACTCTGCTATCAACACAAACAGGCTCACCAAGCTTTTCGATAATCACGTCAATTGAATCGCTGTTTGGCTGGCGTAAGCGCAGGGTAATATCATAATAACCGACCGCTTTTGCCGCATCCATTGCTATTTGACGCAGGCGTGGTAAGGCGGCAGTAAAATCTTGTACCGACTGTACCGTGGTGTCATCAAGCGCGGCTTGAATGTTATTAATCGGCTGGACACTACTGTCAGCTTTTATCAGTATCGGCGCAGCATTAGGGACACTTTGTTGTAAGTAAACGGTGGTTTCAACGTGTGGCAATGCCTTGTAGCCGCCATTAAATAAACGATTGTACGCGCGTTTAATAAAGCTGCCCTTACTACGAGCGCGTGGTTTGGGTTTTGACGCCTCAACCATGCTACCAACGACGACTTGGGTTCCTGTTGCTGGCTGATAACTTGGCAGATAATCCTCTGGATTTAACGCCTTATCTGGGACAGTCGGTTGCTCACGAGTAGGCTTGCGATTTTGTTCTGCTAATGCCTGCAATGCGTCAGGCTGCTGCAAGATATCGCGACTGCTATCAACTGGTCTGCTGGACACCGCATCGCTGACACTAACAGGACGCGCCATTATCTCTGCTGTGTCACTCTTGTTCGAAGCTAATGTTTCCAAATTAGTGGGTGCTGGTAGATTGGCTGCATCGAGCGTCACATCGAAGCCAATAGGGGGCGCGCTGCCATTTATTGTGGCAGTCGGGGCATTAAAGGCATTATTATTGTTACTGCCATTATCACCTTGTCCATTTCTACGTTGCCGAGTAGCGTTATTGACTGCTGCAAGCTCTTGCTCAATTTGTGCAGGCGTCAGCATCTGATAACCTTGCTGCTGTACATTAAGGGCTTGCTGATGCAAATTATCGGTAAATGACTTTAAAGTACTTTGCGAAGGATTTTCTGCTGGGTTGGTAGATGCTCTTTTAGCATTTTTCTCTTGCTTGCCCTTCTCTTTACTACCGCTCCCAAAATTTTGCGCACTATACTCCTCTAATACCGAAGGCTCAATAATGCCTTGATCCACCGCTTGTTTTAAACGTAATGCATCAAGAGCGGTATCGAGCTGAGACCTATCTGCGCTAGCGCCGCCGGTTTTAGTACCCTTTACTAAGCTGGCTTGGCGGCTATTAACGAGCGGATCAGCTTCAGATGCCATGGCTGGTGCTGCACCCAACCCAACCATGCCACTGGCAATAGCAGTACATAACGCCGTATGAGCGAAATGGCGGCGTGGATAGGCAGAATAACCCTGTTGCCACCGTCTGTCACACTTCTTTGGTGGATAAGCGCAGTGTGATACGGCTGATTGTAGGTACGATGGCGGTGAAGGCGGACAACTCATGAGCACTTTTTCCTATCATTGCATACGGCATCATAAGTTACCGATGAATCGTGTTATGGCATGGGGTGAAAATAAATGCATAAAATCTACAAATCATAACTGAGATAAGTGCTAAATCATAGGTCTAACGCATGTATTTCTGGCACAGCCTTGCTATTATACGGTCTAATCTCTGTAAAGCGTATGTTAAGTAATGCTACGTTTATGCTCCCATTTGTTATAACAACGCGTCATGTCGACATGAGGGCGTAAAAATACCGTTAGACACGCTTATCAGAATGCTCAAATAACTTATCAATTGCCTAACTTATGATTCGTTTATCGTTATGGCTGATTTGAAATCATAACCCGTTAACCTATTTTTTTATTACTTTTTTAATATTAGTAAGTGAAGTTAATCAATATTGTCCGCTTGCAGGAGCCCTCATGGCAAACCAGTTTCAACTATTCAAGCGTCGCCGTTTTAGCGCCATGTTTTTAACCCAGTTTTTGGGTGCTTTTAATGACAATATTTTTAAGCAAGCGCTGATATTGGTGCTCACTTATACTGCCGCCAGCCAGCTTGGGGTGGCAGTAAGTATCTTAAATAACTTAGCGGCAATGTTATTTATCTTGCCGTATTTTTTATTTTCAGCGTTGGCGGGGCAACTGGCAGATAAGTATGAGAAGTCCCAATTGACTCGTTTTACTAAGCTGCTTGAACTGTCTATTATGGTGATTGCTGCCGTTGGTTTTGTTTTTGAATGGTATGCCTTGTTATTTGTTGCCTTATTTTTGATGGGGACGCAATCGACGTTTTTTGGTCCTATTAAATATGCGTATTTGCCTCAAGCAATGAAAAAAGATGAATTGGTCGGTGCCAATGGTTTGTTCCAAATGGGCACTTCGCTAGCTATTTTACTTGGTATGATTATCGCAGGGGTGCTGACACAGCTGCATCAACCCTTGTACTGGATTAGCGGAGTGGTATTAATAGTCGCCGTATTAGGCTACCTTGCGTCACGCGCTATTCCTGACATGCCAGCGATGCAGCCAAGCCTAAAGATAAATTGGAATATTTTTACCACCAGTATGTCAGCGGTACGTTATTTATATTCGATGCCTTTTTTATTCTTTGTGATTTTGGGTAATAGCTGGTTTTGGTTTTATGGCGCGACCTTTTTAACGCAAACCCCTGAATTTAGTAAAGTGATTTTGCATGGTGATGAGTCTGTGGTGATTTTTCTACTGACCCTGTTTTCAGTAGGTGTCTCCATCGGTTCACTATTATGTAAAACATTGACCAAAAATCAGGTAAGCCTCAAGCTGTTGCCCTTTGGCATAGCAGGCTTAAGTATCTTTGCCATTGACTTATATTTCTCGTTATCGGGACTGAGCATTGATATAAATCAGAATTCACTATTAGGCATTGGGCAGCTTTTTAATATACCGGGTACGGTGCGCGTATTCGCCGATTTATTCTTGTTAGGCTTTAGCGGCGGCTTATATATCGTGCCTTTATATGCGTCAATGCAGGCTTATGCGCCCAAAAGTCATCGCGCTCGTATTGTCGGCGCGAACAATATTTTTAACGCCATATTTATGGTCAGCTCTGCTATCTTTGCAATTGTCATATTAAACAGCTTAAAGATGTCATTACCGCAATTATTCTTAGTCACTGGATTGCTAAATATTGTCTTTGGCGTATTTTTATACTTGAAGCTAAAAAGTCACATCGGTCAGGCAACTATTGAGACGCAAGATGAATAAGGTGGGGCTAAAAGACTTAGTTTAAAGTTACAAGGTTTTATATGACATTCAGTTACAGACGTGTCAGTTAAATGGTAGGTATGCTAACAATTCTTGTGCCGATATTTCAGATTGTTTGTTATAGTAGAGCAAAATTAGTCGGCTAAAATTAGGATTATTACTGCCTTTCTTACCGAAGACTATTTGCAATGGCGTGACTTTTGAGTAATTTTAAGCTTTATAAATCCCATTGCTGTTGCTTTATAAACCCCATTGTTGTTGTTCTTATTTCCATTATTGCTGTCATTTTTACTGTCATATATTATTTTAGTTAGGAGCTAACTATGGCGCTGCGTTCCTTGTCTACGGCGGATTATTGGTTACTGGGCGTCGATAGAGCGCTGCGGGCGATTATTCCGCATTCAAATCCAAGTACTCGTCCCTTACCTGTCAGTACGGATATTATCCCTAAATTGAGTATTACAGAGGCGCGCCATGTGGCTGGACTGATGCGTATCAATCATACTGGTGAGGTATGCGCGCAGGGCTTGTATCATGGGCAAGCGTTTAGCGCTAAAGACGACGCTGTCAAGCAAGCCATGCAACATTCTGCCGAAGAAGAGGTCGATCATTTGGTATGGTGTGAGGTTCGATTGCGTGAGCTTAGTAGCCATCCCAGTCTTTTTACACCATTGTGGTATGCAATGTCTTTTGGGCTAGGAGCGGTCGCAGGCGCAATTTCTAATGAGTTTAGCTTAGGTTTTGTCGCAGAAACGGAAGCGCAAGTCAGCGAACATTTACAAGACCATATTGGACAGCTGCCGAAGCAGGATACACGCTCACGTGAGATACTGGCGCAAATGGATATTGAAGAATTACATCATCGGGAATTAGCACTGCAAAATGGTGGCTCGATTCTATCTGCGCCCGTACGTCTCGTCATGCGTTGGATGGCAAATGTGATGAAAGCTACCGCTTACCATTTATAATATTTTACTTATAGCAGACATTCAAGATAGGATACGCTGCTTGTTAATGATGCTTATTTAATGATGCTTATTTAATGATGTCATTTAACAATTACTTGCCAATATTATTACGCATTTGTTAAGGTCACTATCTATAAAGTCATCAAGATTGTACAATTTTTATAACGATAGACAATAGTATTTGTTTATTAGAATCAGCATACGTAATCAGTCCCATTCCATTATTTACATTAAGTTAATCAAATCAATAAAGGTAATTATTTTTATGAAGACCATTAGCCAGCCTACTTCCTTTAAAAAATCGCATAAGATTGCGACAGTTACTGCCCTAGCAGCTGCTTGTTCTATGATGTTTGCTGTGCCAGCAGTCGCGGCTGAAAGTACATCAGCACCAGCCGCTACAACGGTAACCAGTACAGCGCCTAGCGCCATTGATTCTAGCAAGCGTGTGGTTCGCCGTGCTGGTTCTGTTTCCAGCACTACTGCTACCGCAGTTGGAACACCTGAGACCGTAAATACCGCTATTGAGAGCAACGCTGTAGTTGACGCTGCTACTGATGACATTGCGTATGCGCCAAAGGTAACGGTTCTTAAACCATTGCCTATCGTTTTTGCGCAAAAGCCAACCACAGGTTCAGCAGTGCAGCCAGCACCGGTTATTATTGCAAACAACGCGAATACGGGCACTAAAGCAGGCAATGATATTAGAAACAGTCAATTGGGTAATATTCCAATGCCACAAGCCAGCATTGCCAATGTTAGCTTTGTGCCAACCATTATCGTTGCGCAAAAACGTAACTCTGATATCGAAAAACTAGATGTTAGCTTGCTTGACGACTTTATTAAAGACACCTCTCCACATGCCCGTCATTATCCACCAAATTTCCCTAACCGTACTCAGCGCCATACCGCTCGTGAAAAAATCAAAGTATTGACTGATTGGATTGAGCCTTATGCTAGCGCATCAGATGCGTCATATGACGTGCTGTTACGTGCCGCTAAGTTAAATGGTATGGGACGCAACTTAGACTTAGGTTCTGATTACACGGTGCGAGGTGGCAAATATATTGACCGCGCTATCAAAATCAACCCTAACAGTGCTGAGGCGAATTTCCTTTACGGTATGATGCTATCAGAAGGCGGCGGATTTAAAGAAGGGCAAAAATATCTTGACCGTGCCGTTGCGCTCGGTTATACAGAGGCAGAGCAAAGTTTGGCACAGTCAGACTTATTGAGTGATCGTCGCAGCCAAGCATTAGATCGTTTGCGTCGTCTTGAAAAACAAAATCCAGACAATGCTATTATTCCGCAGCAGATTAAGCTTGTTGAAGATGGCAAATATTATATTTGGGATTTATCAACCAATACTAGTGCTAAACCTGCAACATAAAGTGCTGAATCAAAGGCATAAATAATATTTGCTAATGATATAAAAATGCTGTTAAGCGTCATTGTTTTGTGAGGTAAGATATACTCATAAAATGATGGCGTTTTTTTATGTTTTAATATTTTTCCAGCTGCCTATTTTAAATTTATATATTTTCATATCTAAGCTCTCCTATTCCCTTTTAACTACCCTTCACTGAGACTCTTATGGCGTCTGTCCGCTGTGTCACGGCTAGCATTGCAGCTACCCCTATTAAGCCAAATGTCAATGTCATTGCAACATTCATAGCTGTGGCAATGGCGCTAATGATGACTGCGTGTAGTACGGTCTCTGTAAATAAGCAAGCCTCCTCCAAAACCATTGCGGCGCAGCGTGGCAATATTGTGACGGGGAACACGCTAAGTAGTGATACGGCATCGACCCTATTATCAGCAGGTTTGAATGAGCAAGCTTGTCTGCAGCAATTTGATTTATGCTTAGATCAGCTGACTGATAGTATGCTCAATAAGCATTACCGCTCGGCGCTCGCCATCTTTGCTGAGTTGCATTACGCCAAAGCCAAACAATTAGCAATTACGCCCGACTGCCGGGATGCACTAGCACGCCCACCTATCGACCCTTATTATGCCAATGCCAGTTTAACCAAAACAGAATCAGAGTCTCAGCGCCAAAATACCGAAGTCTGTATTAATACCTACCAAGCGCGGCTATTTGATGCGATTAAATCCAGTTATACCTATTTATTTTATGACCAATTAGATCATGATTTTGATGGCGCTGAGGCAAAAGAAGCCAGACGTCAGAAGCCAAATCGTATTCCTGATGACCTTGATATTCAAACCCAAGATATTTATAACGCTGCCAGTAATGATGTCATCACTCAGTTATATGAATCCAAAGACAATAATAATAAAATGCTGGGCAAGACCGCGGATATTAAAGTGACCTATATGCCACCCGTCCAGACGCTGGAAGATAATGCACAGGCAACGCTTGCTAATGCGACCGCGCTGCGTGGTAAGCCGACCGATCAAATTAAGGTCATGACCATGCAAATGGACAATCATCAGCTTAATATCCATCTGCCTAATGAAAATAACTATCTGCAGAACGCACAAAAACAAGCTTCGGCATTAGCCGATTTGGTTTCAACTTATGAGCTGCGTTTATCAGGGCTGAACTCTATCAGTAAACGCCCCGGTCTTGGGGTCAGTTTGGTCGCCTCACTTGATGATCGTTATACCACTACTATACGGCAATTATTGGTGTCGTCACTGTCAGGCAAGTTATCCAAAGCTGCCAGCAATGGCAGTATGGATGATAGCGAGACCAGCGCCCGCATTTATCCAACCGGACATTTATTAATGACTGGTTTGATTATCCCTGACGGTGAAAGCGTACTTGATGTGCTTGGCAGTCGGCAGCTCGACATTCATTTATACAACCCTTATCGTAGTGAAAGTGTGAATATTTTAGGTGATGATTATCAATTGGCTGCGAACTTTTCGGCGGGATACGGACTATGGCTGGCAGAAAATCAGCTTGATGGGGTCGGTTATTTAAGTTTATTAACGCGTCGACAAGAAGCCAGTTTACCGAAACTCTTTATGCTTGAACCTTATGACCCCAATAAGAGAGTATTGGTGATGATACATGGTCTCGCCTCTAGCCCAGCAACGTGGGTTAATTTGACCAACGATATTTTTAATGATGATAAGCTGCGCGATAACTATCAAGTATGGCAAATATTTTATCCCACCAACTTGCCAATTTTAGAAAATCGTTATCAAATTCAAAAGTTACTCACTGCCACTTATCAGCAAACCGACCCGAGTGGACAAAATCGCGCCAGCAAAAACAGTGTGATTATCAGTCATAGCATGGGCGCTATCATTACCCGCATGATGCTCTCTGATGATAATTTAGCCAATAAATTAAGCACACTTGAGGATCAGGATTTACTAACCAATGCCAATAAGCGTGAAATTGCTAAGAGCCTTACCCAAGCCTTTGGTGGTGACGAGCTGAGTATGCGCTTTAAGCTACAAACTTTGCCCCAAGTGGATACTGCCGTCTTTTTATCCGCTCCATTTCAAGGAACAGATTACGCTGACCGCTGGTTTACTCGTGCTCTGCGCCGTATTATTTATCTGCCGTTAAGTGTGGTTAAAACGGTTACTGATAATTTGGCAACCATTGCCACTCAAGGGGAATTAGCAAATAATCCCTTAGGCGCGTTATATCTGCAAAATGGTGCCAGTCAATTAAGCAACAAATCTTCGTTTATTCAGCTTACCAAAGACATCGCTATCAATAAGCGCATTACTTTTCACTCTATTATTGCCAATAACGACTCAGATATCACCAAAGGTTTGGCACAAATGCAGCCAAATGGCGCAAAAATTGATTTGTCCAAAGCATTAACCGCAGATAGTGAAGAGAATAGAGACGAAATTAAAGACGAGCCACTCGTTGCGGCTGTTACAGTAAATGAAGATATCAGCCAAGCGCTCACTGAACGCCTGTCAGATGGCATCGTGCCTTATACCAGCGCTCATCTGGACGGCGCTGCAACAGAGACGGTTATTAGTGGCGGTCATAGTATCCAAGCCAACCCGCAAACCATTCTTACCTTACGACGCATTTTGCACCGTCAACTTAAACAATAAATCTTGTTTGAATCTCACTTCTTAATCATATAAGCCCATTAATCGCATACCTCTAAAACGGGAATGACAAGCGATTAATGGGCTTATTTTACCTACTGAAAAATTACGAACACTCGTAAATTCATACATCTCAGGACAAATTAGATTTAGCCTAGCAATACAATATGACTTGGACACCATTTAATGACTACACAATGAGACATTCATTCGTAAAGATAACGTTATAAGCAAGTTGAGACTGTGATTAAAAATCAAATAAAGCTTTATATGGTTTTATGCTGTCAATTTTTATATTAAATAATGCATGATTCAGTGGAGCACTACAATCTATTGGTAAATTAAATTAAACAATAATTGCTAATAAAAATTAGCTTTTCAATTTATGGCTGTAGATTTTCGTCAAATTATAGTGACCATTAGGTACAAAATGTTTATAAGAGGTTTGTTGCGCACGTGCTAGGTGTGGCGCATAATATATGAACTTTAAATGATATGTATTTGCGATTTAATTAATAAATGTTTAATAGTTTATATGGATATAAATTATTCAATTTAGCTAAAGAGTCCCTTATATGAGAATCCTTAGCCAATGTACATTTACCGCTCAATAATAGTTGGCTATTATCCGTTATATTGTTGAACTTATTTTCAGCGCATTGTCTGAAATACAATAATATGATGGACAATTATCTGAGCGTCTCATGGAATATAGCGCCAGTTGGCTAACAGATAAGGGTAACCGCTTATGTTCGCTACGTTTATGATTGACCAACTTGATGCGCTGATGCTTGCGCGTATCCAGTTCGCTTTTGTTATTTCATGGCACATTGTGTTTCCGGCTTTTTCTATCGGACTTGCCAGCTTTTTAACCGTTTTAGAATTTCGCTGGCTTAAAACCGGTGAACCTATTTATGCTGAAGTCTATAAACACTGGGTAAAAATATTTGCCGTCGTGTTTGGTATGGGCGTGGTATCGGGCGTGGTGATGTCCTACCAATTCGGCACAAACTGGGCAGTATTCTCCGATAAAGCGGGGAACGTATTAGGTCCACTACTCGCCTATGAAGTGTTAACCGCCTTTTTCTTAGAAGCATCGTTCTTAGGGATTATGCTCTTTGGTTGGGGTCGCGTCAGTAAACGTATGCATCTTGCTGCAACAGCGATTGTTGCAATCGGTACGCTGATATCAGGTTTTTGGATTTTAGCTGCCAACAGCTTTATGCAAACACCACAAGGCTTTATGGTGGGCGCTGACGGTCTACTTTACCCTACTAATTGGTTAGAAATTATCTTTAACCCATCATTTCCTTACCGCTATGCCCATATGATGACCGCAGCTTTCTTGACGACGGCCTTTGTTATCGGCGGCATCGGTGCGTATTATCTACAATCTAAAAAACATGTTGAGCACCGCAAACATGGTCGTGTCATGCTCGGTATGGCGATGGTGATGGCGATTTTTGTGGCGCCAGCACAAGTATTAATCGGCGATATGCATGGGCTTAATACGCTAGAGCATCAGCCTGTTAAAGTCGCAGCGATGGAAGGGCTGTGGGAAAATGAGCGCGGGGCTGCACTGGTATTATTTGGTATTCCAGACCAAAAAGCAGAGAAAAACCACTATGAAGTTAAAATACCTTATGTATCCGGTTTAATTTTAACCCACTCATTTGATAAAGAAGTAAAAGGGCTCAAAAACTGGGCACCAGAAGACCGACCATTTGTTCCCGTTGTCTTTTGGGCGTTTCGTATTATGGTTGCCATTGGTATGCTTATGGTGTTGGTTGGACTGTTTAGTCTGTATAAGTACTTTAAAAAACAGCAATTTAACTCTGATAGTATCTGGTTCCACCGCTTATGGATGTTGATGACGCCGATGGGTTTTATCGCCCTACTAGCTGGTTGGTTCGTGACCGAAACTGGGCGTCAGCCGTGGACAGTGTATGGCGTGATTCGAACGGCTGAAAGCATGTCTCCGGTTGCGGCACAACAAGTGGCAACGACACTGATTGGCTTTATCGTGCTATATGTCTTTGTATTTGGTGCAGGCAGTTTTTATATCCTAAGCTTGATTGCAAAAGGTCCACAGCCGTATGAGAATCCTGCTGACGATAACTTCTATGAGCATTCTATTACTGAAGGTCAAGGTCGTACGTTAAGTGGCGATAGTAATGCCAGTGAGAATATGGAATCAAACCCAACTGAAGACAGTTCAGCTAAAGATAATTCAGTAAAAGATTTGGATAAACCTGCCGATGACGTCGAAGATGGAGGGTTACGCTAATGTTTAACTTTGGTGACGTATTAGATTTACCCCTCATTTGGGGCGGTTTAATTGCCCTAGCTGTCTTCGTTTATGTGTTACTTGATGGCTTTGATTTGGGCTGCGGTATTTTATTCCCATTTGCCGGCTCCGATAAAAACCGTAGCCGTATGATGAACTCTATTGCGCCTTTTTGGGATGGTAATGAGACTTGGTTGGTATTGGGCGGTGGCGGCTTATTTGCCGCCTTCCCAGTCGCCTATGGCATCATTATGACAGGGCTTTATTTGCCAGTGACCTTTATGCTATTCGGTTTGATTATGCGCGGCGTGGCATTTGAGTTCCGTTTTAAAGCAACCTCACATCGCTATGTATGGGATACTTTTTTCTTTATTGGCTCTGTGGTTGCTACCTTCTTCCAAGGCATTATGCTTGGAGCTTTGGTACAAGGGCTGGAGGCGAGCAATCGCTTATATAGCGGTGGTCCTTTTGACTGGCTCACGCCATTCTCTGTAGTTTGCGGTATCGCCCTCATTATCGGTTATGCGCTACTAGGCTCCACATGGTTAATTATCAAAACTGAGCATAAGCTGCAAGTTTGGGCGCGTAAAGTGTCGGGTTGGATGTTGTCAGCGCTAGTAGTCGCGATGATTGTCGTCACTGCCTTTATGTATTTCTCAGGGATTGAAGCGCTTAAAGGCTGGTTTAGTTTCCCAGGTTTATTATATCTTGCGCCAATGCCAATTATTGTCGTGGCATTATTTTTCCTTATGCGTAAAGACTTAAGTGGTGAGCGTGAATATCGTCCATTCTTATTGACCGTCGCGCTGTTTTTGATGGGTTATATTGGTGTGTGTTTTGCATTATTCCCTTATATCGTGCCGTATCAAATGACGATTTATGAGGCAGCAGCTGCGGATACTTCACTGTCGTTTATGCTGATTGGTGCTGGTATTATGCTACCGATTATTTTGAGCTATACCGCGTTTGCCTACTATACGTTCAAAGGTAAAACCGATCACGAGCACATGTATTAATAGTTATTAAGCAGCATTTTATATCCTAAGTTTTCTAAAGGATATTTTTCGGGAGAATATCATGAAAAATCTTAGTCAAAAGCAGTCGCAATGGGCATGGTTTATCGGCTTATATCTTGCAGGTTTTTTAACGATTTTTACCATTGCGCAGCTAATTAAATTGGCAATGGGTGTGTAACTATCTAACCCGTTCGCTATTAATAAAAAACCGCAGCGCTAATTAATTAGGGCTGCGGTTTTTTATCGGCTTTTATTTTTAGTACAAATATTAAATAGTGTACAAAGTGTTATTTAGGCACCTTTATGCATGCCTGCGCCTTTGGTTTCTATAAAGCTATTTATCTGCTCTAAACGCTCAGGCGTACCTACATCAATCCAATTATCCGTTATGACTTCTGCGGTCACTTGAAATTTTATCATAGCCTGTTTGAGTAAAGGCGCTAAAGCAGCAGATTGACCTGATACCAAGCCATCGACCAATCGTGGCGACACAACACTGATACCAGCAAAGGTATATTTATCGGCTTCACCAATGGCTTGCTCGCTTGCCAAACCATTATTAACAGCAAAGTCGCCACCATTATTATGCTCAGGATTATCAATCAATAATAAATGGGCGCGTTGGTCTGCGCTTAGCTCATAAGTGGTCAGCTTAGTAAAATCAAACAACGTCCACACGTCAGAGTTGACCAATATAAACGGTGCGTCTTTTAACTTTCCGGTTTGTAACGCTTGAAAAATACCGCCAGCTGTCTCTAACGGCTCATCTTCTTCAAGTGACCAATGCAGCTGTACGCCAAACTGCGCGCCATCACCAAGCGCATTCATCAACTTATCAGCCAACCAAGAAGCATTAATGGTAATGTCGGTAATACCAGCCGCTTGTAGCGCTTTAATATGCCAAACAATAAGCGGCTGACCGCCCACTTCCACCAACGGTTTTGGCGTCTCTAAGGTCAATGGACGCAGGCGTGTGCCCTTACCTGCTGCCAAAATCATGGCTTGAGTTATTACCGACATAAATAATCCTTATTCTTGGCGAAATTTATAAGAGGCGACTGTTTAACAATAGTTTTAAAGATATCGACATTAAACGTATTAGCGTTAAATATATTGCTGCACAAACTTGGTTTGATAAGCTGGCAATACATGCTCTCTTACCCATTCATTAAAAGGTAGCACAGCTTGTTGCAGGCGCGCATTGCCTTGCGTATTTATTTGACTGCCTAGCCAATCCAATTCAAATAGTAAATCACGCATCACTTTAGGGATATCCGCTAGATAACGACTTTTACCATCGCGCTCATAAAGCCGGATAAAAATACCCAGCACTTTTAGATGTCGCTGTACGCCCATGATATTGACCTGATTTTCAAACTGCTCAGCACTGTCTGTTGTTAATAACTCTGCTTGTTTTTGCAGTTGCCAAAAGTCATGAATCCACTGCGTCACTTGCGGCTCTGACCATTCAACATACGCATCACGCAGTAGTGACACCAAGTCATAGCTGTGCGCGCCAATCACGGCATCTTGAAAGTCAATCACCCCTAAACGCGTATTTTCTGCCTGATCTTGCATTAGATTGCGACTGTGATAATCCCGATGAACGATGACTTGTGGCTGCAATAAAATCTCTTCTATCAAGGCTGATTTTAGATTTTCCCACAAGGCTTTATCAAGTGTCACGCCAATATGTGGAATAAACCATTCGCTAAATAAGTTCATTTCACGGTTAAGCAGTTCAGTATCATAAACAGGCAATTGATATTGAGATTTTGCCGTCTTTACCGGTATCTGTTGCAGTGCCACTAAAGTCTGCATCGCAGATTGATAATAATCATTCACTTGTCCAGAGGTCGCACCAACCAATAGATGAGCGAACTCTACCGCGCCAAAATCTTGCAATACCAAAAAGCCTTTTTCAATATCTTGCGCGATAAGTTCTGGTACATTTATCGCGTGCGACATCAACGTTGCCACATTAATAAACTGCTGCATCGCATCTTGCTCGTCAGCAGAATCCATGACAATATAACGCGCTATTTTTGTCGTATTATCCGCATTATCAGCTACCAGCTGAATACGGTGGTAACGACGAGCACTGGCATCACCGGGTAAGCCCTCAAGGGTAAAGGGTTGGTTCACAAAAACTTGCGCCAGCCAATTTCGTAATTCTTCCTCACGCAGGTCGATACAATTGGCAGTCACGTCAGGTAGTGATAAGGTTTGATGAGTCATAAAAGGCATCGCAAATAAGGAAAGAGAGGTCAATCATTAAAAAGGTAATAAATCAGACAAATAGTTGGTAAAATAACCCATCATAGCAGCAGGTTAATGCTTTTTATCCCTTTTATAGCGGATTAAATTTCTACTTATCAGGTTAAGAAGATACAAACGCGTGGCTTAGTGATAAATTTTACTGAATAGTGTAGCTGATTTGACTTTTTTTGACTATGATAAGTCATTACTACCAGTTAGATATAGCTTTATATAAACATAAGCCAATGAATACCCTTTTTTAGCGAACATTATTAATAAGTATTTAAAAGTAATCGTCAGTTATTATCATATGCCGGATTATGCTCGTGCGCTGGTGGTTTGATGCCATTATTTTGCTATTAATACGATTTTTTTATCGTCATAATAGTCATATCAATCAAACTCCAGCGTGCCCATTAGGCTCTGCAATCATAGGTGTGCCCTTGTTATATTCTCCGCTTTACCAAAGCATCCGTTTGATTTTATTTGGTGCCTTAAGCTTGACTGGCGTCACAGCGATTAGCGCCCAAGCTAGCCTTGATATAAAAACGAGCCAATCAGTCATCACGCCCAGTAGTGGTATGACGAAAGATAAAGCCGCCACCGTT
Organism: Psychrobacter sp. 16-MNA-CIBAN-0192; assembly: GCF_040309565.1. Lineage (NCBI taxonomy): Bacteria > Pseudomonadati > Pseudomonadota > Gammaproteobacteria > Moraxellales > Moraxellaceae > Psychrobacter > Psychrobacter sp. 16-MNA-CIBAN-0192. The sequence continues at coordinate 46,631 of NZ_JBEOOX010000005.1, read as the reverse complement.
CAGACGAATGCGCCTCACGCTAATACGTCTTTAAAAACTGTTAATGATCAGGTTAATAATAGTGTCAGTGATGCTAATGCTGACTTTGAGCCTAACCTTATTGACGAAATGCTTCCAGAGAATATCACCGCAATTAATGAGCGAAATAATGGAAGTGCTGGGCCGCTGTCAGATATTAATACTGCTGCTAACGCTAATGCTAACAATAAAGTGGCGATTAGCAAAATTACGGCTAATAACGTGACACCCAAATTACTGTCTACCGAGATTAATAGTGACAGTGGCAGTGCAACCAAACGTAGAAAAACGCGCTTGGCACAAGGGGCAACCTCCGACCCTGCCATCGATAACAGCCGTATCAATGTTAGCGACGAGAGTATTCAAGAAAGCTTAACGCGCCTAGCAGAATTTTACGCATTAAAACCAAGTAAAAGTGAGTCTGATAACAATCAAAATAATGCTGGCAATAACACAGACAATAACAATACTGGCAACAGTTTTCATAATGCACAGACAATTCCAAAAACAGGCACAACCTTAAATCTACTGCCTAGATCCGCAGCCAGCTCGATAGATAGTGCCCAGCGCTGTGAGGGTCAATGGGTTTATCCTAACAGCAACCCCAATTATCAGCGTGCTATTGCTGAAAACGGCTATCCAACGCCTAACGGTATTCCTAATAATCAAGCACCGCTATTTTCGGAATCCGATTACGGATATTATGACAATGTCGATTATGCTGAGCTGTCTGGCAATGTCATTATTGACCAAGGCTCTCAGCATATAGAAGCGGATAAAATCGTGCTGGATCTCACGACTGGCGTGGCGGGGGCGCAGGGTAAAGTGCTATTTACCAATCAAGCCGTTAATAACACGGGTAATGGCAACTTAAATAGTAGATTAAATACTAGCCAAGATGCACGTGGCAATCGCAATACCTCGCTTGTTGAAAAAACCTCACAAGGCGGTTTAATTGGCGTCGCGGACAGTTTGGCTTATAGCACTGAAACGGGTCAGTCAACGGCTTATGGCGTGGCTTTTGCCAGCGTACCATTGCAAGCGCATGGCTATGCCAAACGTCTAAATCGTCCTAATGAAAGCCAGTATGAGCTGGACAATGTCATGTTTAGCACCTGCCCGCCCACAGACCGTAAATGGCAATTAGAAGCCAAAAGTATCGACTTAGATACCGATACTGGACGTGGCAAAGCTTACGATACTACTTTCCGAATTGCCGATATTCCCGTATTTTACCTGCCCTATTTTAACTTCCCGATCGACAGTCGCCGCAGCAGCGGATTCTTACTGCCAAGTGCCAGTATTGGTAGCAAAAGTGGGCTTGAAGTCGATATTCCTTATTATCTAAATTTAGCGCCCAACTACGATGCGACAATTAACACTCACGTTTATACCAATCGTAATCCCATGCTCTCTGGTGAGTTCCGCTATTTAACTGAAAGCTATGGCGAAGGTATCTTTAACGGCTCCTATTTACCAAGCGATAAAGAGTATGATGGCGAAAATCGTAGCAGCTTTTTTTATGACCATTACTGGGCATCTAAGAATATCCCACGCCTGAGTGGCGATGCCAAATACAGTTATGTCTCCGACTCTGACTACCTCAATGATTTTGATACATTGGGATTGTCTGACAATACATTAAACCTGCCTCGTCGCGCCCGTCTAAATTATTACAATGATTATGTCGATGGTGAGCTAAAGGTTGAAACGTTCCAGACCCTTGATGCTTTTACTAATGAAGGAGATGCCCTTCAAGATAAAGACAAGCCTTATTCACGCCTGCCGCAGCTGACCTTAAACTATCGCCTACCGTGGGCAGAGAAATTCGACATTACGGGTGTGCATGATTCGGCTTATTTTAAGAAGTCTATCGATGATGGTTCAGAAGATGAAAAAAGCGGTATACGGGTTTATAACAAGTTAAGCGCTGCCTATCCAATCGAATCAGCATGGGGTTATGTTAAGCCTAAAGTGAGCCTACAGCATCTATATACCTCGTACGACCAAGACAGCTTAGAGGATAATGAGCTCAATAAAGAAGACGGCAGCCAGTCTGTATTTGTACCGCAAGCCAGTATTGATGCCGGTCTATATTTTTATCGTCCCGGCTCTCCGTTTGGCGCATTTGATGACACGATGGGCGGCTATCAACTGCTTAGCCCGCGCTTAAAATATACCTATTCACCGTATAAAGACCAAAACGACATTCCCAACTTTAATACCCGTATTGCCTCTATCAACTATGAGCAGTTATTTTCGGACAGCTGGTTTTTGGGTCACGATCGCTTGCAAGATTTGCATGCCTTTACCCCAGGGGTTAACTATCGTTACATCGACGCAACGGGCGTGACACGTTTCGATGGTAGCATTGCGGAGCAGTTTTATGTCAATGATGGACGCGTTACTTTAGAGGATCAAAAGCCAGTCTTTAATTCCTCTTCTTCTGGCATGGTATGGAACGCCAGCGCCCAGCCTTATAATAATGTCTGGGTCGATGTCAGTGGTGCCTTTAATAATAGGTATGATTTAAACTTTATTACCACTGAGCTGCGTTATCAGCCATCAGAAAACAGTTTGTTTAACGTGGGCTTTGTCAAACGCCAGCTAGATAATAATACCAATCAGCTGCCATTATCAGCATTAACTGCCTCTGCTATTTTCCCAGTTAATAATAACTGGCGAGTGTTGGCACAAGGGCAATATGATTACCGCGATAACAAGGTACTTGATTCCTTAGTCGGTATTGATTATGAAGATTGCTGCTTTGGTTTTGCAGTTTATGGTCGCCGTTATTACAATGACTTAAATGTCAATGACAAACCGACGCAAGCGATTATGGCAGAGATTAGACTTAATGGCTTAGGCAGTGGCAGCAGTCGCTTGACGCGTTTGCTATCAGATAAAGTATTAGGGTTTGAGCCAGTACAAACTGCATGGAAAGATTAGTAAATATATTATTTTGCCAGTAAAAATGTGGTGCAATCAATAAAACCATCTAACTGGCAAAAATTTAAATACTTTTATTTAAGTATTTTTAGAATCATTCTTTTTAGAATCATACAAAACCTTTTTATCCAAACGTTTTGCGTGCACAGCGCTAATGAACATTTACATTACTATATTACGCACAATATCATTACAATTAGGTAAGCTTGGTTGATTAACTAGCTTCCAGTGTAATGATATTGATGAGGAGCATCATGAGATTTTTTTCTTTACACCAGACCCACCGTTCGGTACTTGTCGCCATTGGCATGAGCACAGGTCTTGTTTTTAGCGTTAGCGCCCATGCGGCCACGGTTAAACAGCCAGCTAAAACTGTTGTCGCCCAAAATACTGTGGCAACAGGCAATCAGAGTGCCGATACTCAAAGCACCAATACTCAAAGCATCAATAACCGCTTGACGCCTACTACTCAAAGCATCAATAACCGCTTGACGCCTACTAATAGTACAGACGGTATTCTAGCGTTAGTGAATGATAATGCTATTTTAAAAAGTGATTTGATGGCAGCAATTGCCCAAACGCAAGCACGTGCTCAAGCCGCTGGGCAACCATTAAGCAACTCACCTCAGTTACAGTCTGAAGTGCTGAACTCGCTAATTTTACGTGAGCTACAATTATCGCTGATCAATCGTATGGGACTAAAGCCTGACGAAGCAGCCATTAATCAGCGCTTAGCACAGATAGCACAAGCACAAGGTTTGAGCAGCTTAACAGCGCTGCAGCAGCGTTTGGACAGCAATAAGGCGGGTAGCTATGCTGCTTTTCGTGCTCAATTGATTGAAGATGCTGCTATTCAAGCTTTACAACAGCGCCAAATATCTAATCGCGTGCGTATCAGTGAGCAAGATATCGATGCTTTTTTAGCCTCACCTGAAGCCAAACGTCTCAATCAAACTGAATATCAAACCATTCATGTGCGCGTGCCGTACATTGATGATTACAGCCGCTTGTCAGATGCCCAGCGCGCAACAGCCTTGAAAGTTGCCCAGACTTTACGTACAAAATTACAAGCGGATAATGTCGACGTTGCCGCAGCCATTGCCAGTGCGCGCGGCAGCTACCCTATCGAACTGCAAGGTGGTGATATGGGCTTTCATAAAGCCTCAGCATTACCGACAGAGCTTGCCAGTGAGATTACCAAGCTCGCTGTTGGTGCCGTTAGCGCCCCACTGGTGACCCCTGAAGGAATTGATATCGTCAAACTTGCCAATAAAAAATCAAGCGACACCACTATTATTCCGCAGTGGCATACCCGTCATATTTTGATTAAAGTCGATGAGCTACAGACTGACGCCCTTGCTGAACAGAAAATCAATGATTTATACAGCCAATTGCGCCAAGGCGCAGACTTTGCTGGACTTGCAGCGACTTATTCAGATGATCCCGGTTCAGCAGGACGCGGTGGTGATTTAGATTGGGTTAGCGAAGCAGATATGATTGGACCGTTTGAAGCGGTGATGAAAAATACCGCAGTTGGTGATTATTCAGCACCCTTTAAGACACAATTTGGCTGGCATATTCTAAAGGTTGAAGGCAAACGTCAACATGATGTGAGCGAGCAATCTCGCCGTGCAATGGCAAAACAAGCGTTATATCAGCGCCTAGCCCCGCAAGCGCAAGAAGATTGGCTGCAAGAGTTACGCGCTGGCGCTTATATTAAAGTATTTGAATAGCAGATAATCTTATATAAATAATGCAGTAAATTAAGAAAAACGGAGCTTATATTCTTATAGGCTCCGTTTTTCTTACTATCAACTTAGAATGTTAATCTTGTAAAAAGTATTGGTTTTTAAGCACTTGCTCTTTATGATTTATTATTAGTACAGTTGTACTTGTAGCTCCATGATTACTGACAATTTATTATTAAAAAAATAAAAAGCCCGAACCTAGGGCGATTGGTTCGGGCTTTTGACGCTTCATATTATTATTGTTAGTTATCTTCCTTGATGACTTGTTCTAAGTCATACAACATATCCACATCAAATCCAAAGTGATTTTAGCTTATTCATTGATATAGCCATGCTCTCAACACTGCATCCATACTTATCCTTGTGCTGATGAGGGTATTATAAGGCAAACCTAAGTTGGGGAATAGACGTTAAAAGCGCTATTTGTTGTACGCTTTTGCTTACACAGATTCTAGCTCAATTTTATGTTGTAAAGCCTCATCATTGATTAATCCCTAATTAACAGTTTTCCCTTCTAAATGTTCTCTTGAAACTTTACAACCTTCCTTTTTACCTTCCTCAATTTTATGCTCGGTCTCTTCAATGTCCTCAGGTGCTGCCGTTGGTGCATTTTGTTCTTGCTCTTGGGTTTTTTCAGGCTCGTACTGTAGAGTCGTTAAGACAGGAAAATGATCAGAGCCGATAGAAGGTAACCGTTTCATATCTACTAGTGTAAAGCAGGGACTGTGAAAAATATGGTCAAGCGCCCAGCGCAAAAATGGATAACTGACATGAAAGGTATTGATAAAATGTCGACCAATACGGGGATCTAGTAATTCTGAGATGCGCTGAAAACGACGCGTGGTTTTTGACCATGCCACATCGTTTAAATCACCAGCCAATATTGCTATTTGATTATTTTCCTTAATATGACGCCCTACCATCAACAGCTCTGCATCACGCGTGGTAGATTTATCCGCTTCTGTCGGGCTTGGTGGCATTGGATGCAGACAATATAACCAAACAATACAATCATCTCTTAAGCGCAATTGGGTATGAATTGAGGGAATGTCATCAATTATGAGGTATTTAACTTGAGGGTCAATGAGCTCAAGCTTTGAGTAAAGATGCATTCCATAGAGATTATCAAGCGGTACTTTAACGCTATAAGGATAATCTGGCTCAATAACGCTAAGTGCCTGTTGCCATTTTTTATCGCTTTCAAGCGTAATCAAAATATCAGGCTGTTCTTTATGCACCAAATCAACCAGTTTTTGGGTTTTATTATTGGTGGTCAGGACATTTGATACCATGATTTTTATCTGATCATCAATACTTTTCGCGGTGATATTGGCTTTATTAACCTCTTTTTTCCACAGCGCGGTATAAGGCAATACCATACGCAGCTGAAAAATCAAGGTGCTCGTCAGGGCGATAAATAACAACCACTGCGCAAGCTCCCATTCTGAACCAAACAGCACCATCCCGACCCAAGCAATTATGCCTAGCACTAGAATTTGGATACGAGGGAATTCAACGCCGCGCACCCACCAGTTATCAAGTGGCAACCAACCCCAAGCCGTCAAAAAAGCCACCAGCCCTGCCAGTAGCTGTACGCCATAATATACAAGGGATAAGTCCATAAATGTTATTAGCCTATTATTGAGTGAAGAACTGAAAACGAAAAAGTTGCGATTAAATAATTCAGAAAAATCTTGGTTAGTTATTAATAATAATGATTATCTATGCACGAGTTATTCATTACTATTAGTTAAATGAAATTATTTACGTACTATAGTCATAATTATCTGAATTTACGATAGCCATTTTGTGAAGCCGTGTAGATTGTTTTTACCGTCCCTCACGGTTTATTACACACTATACTGATTAAGCATTAGCGACGACTGTAGTTATTTACCGTAGTTATATTTAGCGTCATAACTTAAAGTTAGGGTAATAGGAGTAATCATTGAGTATTTATGTGCTTAAATAATACAAAATGCCTTGCATTTTATCTGCATTCCCGGCATTGTTATTGGTTGGTATGACAATAAATAACCAAAATTAAGGACAGAGCTTCATGAGTAATTTAACAGTAGGCTTGGTAGGCTGGCGCGGCATGGTTGGGTCAGTGCTCATTCAACGGATGCGCGAAGAAAACGATTTTGCCGGTATTACTCCGGTGTTTTTTTCGACCAGTAATGCTGGCGGCGCAGCGCCAAGTTTCGATGGCATTAGCCCAAGTCAATTGCAAGATGCTCATGATATTGCAGCGCTAGCCGCGTGTGATGCCATTATTACCTGCCAAGGTGGCGATTATACCCAAGCAGTGCACCAGCCTTTACGTGATAGCGGCTGGACAGGCTATTGGATTGACGCGGCAAGCACTTTACGTATGGAAGACGACAGTATCATCATTTTAGACCCAGTCAATCGCAGTGTGATTGATAGTGCGCTCGCTGACGGTAAAAAAGATTTTATCGGCGGTAACTGTACGGTCTCGCTCATGCTCATGGCAATTGGCGAGCTGTTTAATAAAGGTTGGGTTGAATGGGTTAGCGCCATGACTTATCAAGCAGCCAGTGGCTCTGGTGCGAATAATATGCGCGAGCTGATTAATGGTATGGGCGTGCTACGTGATGCAGTTAAAGATGAGCTTGCTGATCCTGCCAGCGCTATTCTTGACATCGATAAGAAAATTGCTGTAACCCAACGTTCAGCTGACTTCCCTAAGCAGTATTTTGGTGTGCCATTAGCGGGCAGCTTGATTCCTTATATTGACTCACAACTGGAAAACAAACAGTCACGTGAAGAATGGAAAGGCGGTGTTGAAACCAATAAAATCCTTGGCAATAATGCAGAAAATAATATTGCTATCGATGGTATGTGTGTGCGTATCGGTGCCATGCGTTGCCACGCTCAGGGTTTGACCATTAAGCTTAAAAAAGACATTCCGTTAGAGGAAATCGAAGCAGCGCTAAAAAATAGCGGCAATCAGTGGTTGGATGTGGTTGAAGACGATAAAGAAGCCAGTATGAATCGCTTAACGCCCGTTGCCGTTACTGGTACCTTAACCGTTGCCATCGGACGTCTACGTAAACTTAATATGGGCGGCGAATATTTAGGTGCCTTTACCGTAGGCGACCAATTACTATGGGGCGCGGCTGAACCACTACGCCGGATGCTAAATATCATCCGTGAGCCAAAAAACTAAGCAGTTTTACCTTCCAAGATATAAAAAAGACAGCATAAGCTGTCTTTTTTATGGGACATATATAAGTAATCCATTTTAAAACTAAAAATATTTATTGTGGCTAATAGGCAATCATAATCTCGTTACGCCGCATGAATGGTAATATCCACGGAGGATTATAACGTGCCAGCTCTGGAACTGCTGTACCCACTAACTTTTGACTTTGCATCCATGTCTGCAGCTCTTTGGTTTTAAATTCTACTTTGTTACTACCTGCAAGCCCTGAGAACTTAATCACGGCATACGTTTTTACTGGTATTTCAACAATGGATATATCAGGATTATTAGGTTTAGGTAACGTTTGCATTGTATATTGACTTGGCATAACAAACTGCACGCGCCACTTATTATCCTCTTTTTTCATCATCACAGGTGCGGTCATCGCGATTTTAGCTGATTCACTTTTACGAGTATCATTATCAGCAGTCGCTTGCGGTTGCATAGTGACAGGTGCAGTCATACTTATTTTGCTACTGTCGCCCTTATCAGTTTTGTTATTACCAAAGATATAATCTGCTAAAACCTTAAATCCTTGACGACTGGCGGCATCTTGGTCACCGCTAACCCATGTCTGCGCGACAAGTTGTGCATCGTAACGGCGCAGTTCAAAATCTTCCGATTGCATTAAAATCGTATAATGAGGTTCTTCAGTAGCCATAGCAATTCCCGGTATGAATAGTAGAAAGCAAAGTGATAAACAAATTGCGGTTTTCATAATTTATCTCCGCATATAGAAGATATTTACTAACCGATTATTACTGTTTGCTAAACTAATGATTCACTTTACCAATCAACGAGGCGCTATGTCTGTATTTTTTAGTGAGTGTCAAAACAACACCTATTGAAGGCTAGCTAAATATCTGCGCCCAAAAATGCGTGGCAATGCTATAATTAACGCCATTTTCATAGCTTAGATAGCGATTCTTATATGCAATTTACACTACATAAAACCGCCAGTGGTGAGAGCCGAGCGCGCCGTGGTACGGTTCACCTTAATCATGGCGAAGTGCAAACCCCTGCGTTTATGCCTGTTGGTACTTACGGTACAGTAAAAGGCATGTTGCCGCGCGATATTGAAGCCATTGGTGCTGATATTATTTTGGGTAATACCTTTCATTTATGGCTACGTCCGGGTACTGACGTTATTGATAAGTTCGGTGGTTTGCATAAATTTATGCATTGGGATAAGCCTATCCTAACTGATTCAGGTGGCTTTCAGGTATTTAGCTTGGGCGCTATGCGTAAAATTACTGAAGAAGGCGTGCATTTTAAATCTCCCATTGATGGTGCTAAGGTATTTTTATCACCTGAAAAATCCATGCAGATTCAATACAGCTTGAATTCTGACATCGTCATGCAGTTTGACGAATGTACGCCCTATCCTGCCACTCATGATGAAGCAAAAAAATCATTAGAGCTATCACTACGTTGGGGACAACGCTGCTTAGATGAACACAAGCAGCTAGGCAGTACCAATGCCCTCTTTGGCATTATTCAAGGCAGTATGTATGAAGATTTGCGCAGACAGTCACTAGAGGGCTTGCTTAATATTGGCTTTGATGGCTATGCCATTGGCGGTTTGTCCGTTGGTGAACCTAAAGATGAGATGATGGAAGTATTGGACTATATTCCAGATCTTATGCCAGCGGATAAGCCCCGTTATTTGATGGGCGTTGGCAAACCTGAGGATATCGTTGAGGCTGTACGCCGCGGCGTAGATATGTTTGACTGCGTGATGCCGACCCGTAATGCGCGTAACGGTCACTATTTTGTCACTGGTGATTTAGATAATGCTGGCGTGGTTCGGATTCGCAACAGTCAGTATCGTCATGATGAGCGTCCGCTAGACCCAGAATGTGACTGCTATACGTGTCAAAACTTTAGCCGCGCTTATCTATATCATTTGAATAAGTGTAAAGAGATGCTTGGTGCACAGCTAGGTACTATTCATAACTTACGCTATTACCAACGATTAATGGCAGGTATTAGAGACGCCATTGAGCAAGACAACTTTGATGCCTTTGTCATTGAATTTTATAGCAAGCGTGGGCAAAGTGTTCCTGAGCTACGCATGCGCTAGTTCTGATTGACGGTTATTCCTATCTTTTGACATAAAAAAGGCTTAAGAACATCTTAAGCCTTTTTTATTTTTCTAATTTTTATCGCTATTCTTAATCAAAGCGATTAATTATATCTTAGCGAAATATTACCAAAGAACCTTAACTTAATAAGCTGCTTACGAATACCACAACCACGGCAATTGGCGCAACGAACTTCGATATAATTTGCCATAATGTCCAGCTACCGTTGGATAAATTAAGCTCTTGCTGGATACTGCGTTGATCCATCTTCCAACCCAAAAATATAATACCCGCCAAACCGGTTAATGGTAATAGGAACTTACTCGTTAACTTATCAAGCGCATCAAAAATACCATTACCCATAATGGTAAAATCAGTCCAAAGATTGAACGACAATAGCGCTGCAATACCTAGCAGCCATACCACAACTGCTGCCACAATGGTCGACAGGGTACGGTTTAATGACGTACGCTCTTGTAAAAACTCAACAGACGGCTCAAGCAATGAGATAGATGAGGTCACGGCAGCAAAGGTAATCAATAGGAAAAACAGTGTTCCAATGACCGCACCACCAGTCATACTACCGAACGCAATCGGTAAGCTCACAAAGATAAGCCCCGGACCTGATGCAGGATCAAGACCATTATTAAAAATAATCGGGAAAATAGCCAAACCAGCAGCTAAGGCAATCACGGTATCTAAAATCACCACAGTACGCGCGGTTTTTAATAGACTAACTTCACGACCCAAATATGAGCCATACGCCACCATGATGCCCATACCAACAGATAGCGTAAAGAAAGCATGACCCAATGCAGCTAGCATAACATCGCTGGTTATTTTACTTAGGTTAGGCGCAAACAGATAGTTAACGGCTTCCATAAAGCCGCCATTTACTACGTTATAACCAACAATAACGAATAAAATCACACCTAATAACGGCATTAATACTTTTGCCGTCATCTCAATACCACGGGTTACCCCAATACCAACAATCAACGCCGTAATAACCATAAAGACAGTATGCCAAATAGACAATGTGCTTGCTGAAGCTAGCATGCCATCAAATGTTGCACTGACCGCTGTACTGTCTTGACCGGCAAAGCTACCTGAGCCAGCTTTAGTAATATAGTTAAGTGCCCAACCACCGATAACACTATAAAACGATAGGATTAAAAATCCTCCAAGAATACCTGTGAAACCAACAATGCCCCAGCTGCGCGACAGTCCTTCACTGGCTGCTACATCACTAAAAGTATTAATAGGATTTTTTTGTCCACGACGACCGATGAGCCACTCAGCCACCAATATAGGAAAGCCGACCAGCGCAATGCAGAATAAGTAAGCAATAACAAAAGCGGAACCACCGCTCTCTCCTACCATATAAGGAAACTTCCAAATATTGCCCAGCCCGACTGCTGAGCCTACTGCTGCTAGCGTAAAGCCGAAACTCGAGCTCCACTGCGCATGATCTTGTTTATTAATAGCCATTTCGCCGTCCTCTTATCTTTCTCAACAAGAAATATTTAGTCGTCTGATAGTAAACTGGTTTCAATGTGACGTCTTAGTATGGTCTTGAATGGTATATTGCCATATAAGAGCACTAGCACTATCAGAAATTCGGTAACATTAAGAAAGAAATACTTACAATCTCATAAGCGCTCAGTTTCTGCTAAGCCACATTAAAAGTCAAGCTATCAGAAAAACAAAAAGCCATAACAAATAGTTATGGCTTATAAAGATTTTATTTATATATTATATTAAATGACATACATTAAATAATATTAAAAGTTAGCGCACGACCCCACGCTTACTTCGTTGTAACGAATCTATCAATAGCTGAATCTTAGGCTCTTTAAACAGCAGATCTTCTTGTAATATAATAAGTGCTTGCGCGGTGGTCATTCCAGATCTAAATACAGTTAAATATCCTTTACGCAGAACCTCAATAGTCTTAGCCGACCACTCTCTTCGGTGCATCCCTTCAATATTGAGTCCATGCGCACGAGCAGGATTACCTGATACCATGGTAAAGGCTGCCACATCTTTTAAAATCAAACTGGCACCACCGATTAAACTGTAGTCATCAACACGGCAAAATTGATGAATACCTGAGTTACCACCAACGATAATATGATTGCCAATATGCACATGACCGGCAATACCGACATTATTAGCAAATACATTGTTATCACCAATAATACAGTCATGGGCGACATGAGTATTCACCATGAATAGATTATGACTGCCAATCTTAGTTAAACCATTATCTTGCGCTGTACCACGGTGAAAACTACAGGCTTCACGAATGGTATTATGGTCGCCAATCTCTAACCAAGTTAGCTCGCCGGCATATTTTAGATCTTGTGAGTCTTCACCAATACTTGCAAATTGATAAATCTCATTATGTTGCCCGATGCGCGTATGCTTAGATACCACCACATGTCGATGCAGCACAGTATGGGCACCAATGGTCACTTCATCACCGATAATACAATACGGACCAACGACCGCGGTGTCATCAATTATAGCGGACGGAGAGATGAGTGCTGTAGGGTGAATCTGACTCATAATGCAGGCCTTGGTATCATAGAATACGGGTAAATGATAAAACAAAAGATGTCTATGACAGACATCTTGCTACTTTTCTTGCCTTATCTTCGAATCACTTATCTGAATCATTTGTAAACAAGGCAATAATTTATACGGGCTATTATAACAATACTATTATTTACTGGCTATTGCTCTTGACGAGCAATCATCACTTGCGCACTGGCAGCAAGCTCGTCTTCTACATGTACGGTACAATCAAACTTATAAATACCGTGTCTTTGCATGACCGTTTTGGCACGAATAATGAGCTGATCGCCTGGAATCACGCGACGCTTAAAACGCACTTTATCAACCCCTGCAAACAAATATAAATAGCCATCTTCAGCGGTTAAGCCGGCACTAATAAAGCCTAATACGCCCGATACTTGCGCCATTGATTCCACCATCAACACACCCGGCATAATAGGCTCATCCGGAAAATGACCATTAAAGAACTCTTCATTAATAGTCACGTTTTTGATACCCGTGATACATTCACCCGGCTTACAAGCCGTAATTTTATCTACCAACATAAATGGATAACGATGCGGTAAATAATGCTTTAGGGTATGGTAAGTTAGCGGTAGCGTAAGACCTTGGTCAGATAAGGCTTTGATGTCATCGTCCGTTAAAGTATCAATATCAATGGCGCTCATAAAGTGGCTTCCTTGCTGCAAGTGCAGGCTTGTAAATGGTAGTAAAGGTAAGTTGTATTAAAAAAACAAGTCAGACTAAAAGATAAAACTTCCAACATGAAAAATAATGCTAATCATTAGCAAGTTGGCGAAAGCGTACCGCAGCTCGTCGCCATTTCGCAGTGGGCATCGCAGCCGTTCCTGAAGAATAAGAGCCTGACACCTTAATTGTTTTGGTCACCATGGTCATACCTGATAAAGTCACGTCATCTGTAATCTCAACATGACCGTTGATACCAACAGCGCCGCCAATAATACAACGTTTACCGATTATGGTACTGCCTGCAATGCCGGTTTTTGCCGCAATAGCCGTACCGTCACCGATACGCACGTTATGAGCAATTTGTACCAAATTATCAATAATTACATGATTGCCAATAACCGTATCATCAATAGCGCCGCGATCAACACAAGTATGACTGCCAATACGGACATGATTACCGATAATCACGCGACCTAGCTGCGCGATACGCTCCCAGCCACTCACACTCGGGTCGCGTGTCGGTGCAAAACCAAAGCCTTCCGCACCAATACTAGCACCAAAATGTAAACGAACATGACTACCGATGATACAATCATGAGCAATGGTCACGTGTGGCTTAATAACCGCATCGGCACCAATACAAGTATTTTCCTCAATAACAACATGCGCTTCAAGTCGGCTACGCGCCCCTATCTGCACCTGCTCGCCGATAACACAGTAAGGACCAATAACGACGTCCTCGCCAATAATGGCACTGTCTGCAATCACCGCCGTTGGGTGAACACCCTCATTAAAGTTAGTGACGACAAATAACTGACTGCTACTAGCATAAGCCAAATACGGTGTTGCAACGACTAATGCTAGCGAAGTAGAAGGCACTTGCTCGCGATAAGGTGCTGTAACCAATACTGCGCCTGCCTGACTCTTTGCTAAACTCGATATATAATGCGGATCTGCTAAAAAACTTAGCTGCATAGAATCTGCATCAGTCAAACTACCAATACCTTTTAGCGGTATTTTTAACTGCGCAGCGCTAAGCTCCGATTTATTTAGTACGGGCTGGCGCTGTTCAATTTGAGTAATCAGTTGCTCAATCGTTATCATCATTTAAGTTACTATATTTTAGTGACTATTAAATAAATTACCATGACTTATAAATACAAATAATCGGCAAATATAACCCTTAATAATTCATATTATTAAGGGTCGTGTTAAGGCTAAGCGCAGTAAAAGCTATTAGAACGTGCTACCAATCTGGAACTGGACATTTTCTGTTTCATCGCCATCTTTATCACCAATGGGCACGGCATAACTGAGTGAAATTGGACCAATAGGCGTGTACCAAGTCACACCCGCACCGGCACTAAAGCGCAGTTTATTATCTTGCGTCAATAAACGCACACCAGTATCTTTACCTGACACAGGATCTAAGAAAGTGCGGTCTTCTTTATCCGTGGTATCAAATACCTGACCACCTTCTGCAAAGAGTACTGGGCGGACTTGATCTGCCCAGTCGCCTTTAAATGGCATGGGTAAAATCAGCTCAGTACCGAAGCTGACGAGCGCATTACCACCAACTTCTTCGTCTTTAAAGCGCACATCATCGTTTATCGCATCAAAATAGCTTTGCGATTTAGGTCCAAGGGTTGATGATTCATAACCACGTACCGAACCATAACCACCGGCATAGAAGTTTTCATAAAAAGGTAAATCATTACCATAGCCTAATTTGGTATAACCGCGTGCAACCCAGTCTTTATAAAAAGGATAGTACACGTTGCCACGGTAAGTGAGCTTTTGATAACTGGCATCACCACCTAAACCAATGGTGGCATCAACGGTATGACTCATACCTTTGGTTGGAAATACAGGACGATCTAAGGTGCTGTAATCCCAGCCTAAGAGCAGATTATAGCTATCATAATCGTTTTTAAAGCCGGTACGTCCTGAGAACTCATTATCATCATTATTATACTGCTCAAACGTACCGCCACCATCGATAATCTGTTGTACACTTGATACGCCTAAGCGATTACCGCCACGTACGCTAGTATTATCATAGTTAAACCCAGCACTCACGCGTTTGGTTTCATCGACAGGATAGCTGTAGTTTAATGTACCGCCGTACGAGTCCGTCACATAGTTATTAACGTTACGGTCGTCGTATTTGGTCTCACGATAGTAGGCGCTCACACCTTGTGATACGCCATTCTCCGTAAAATAAGGATTGGTATAACCTAAGCTATAAGAATCACGAGTTTCAGAGCGTGATAATGCGGCTTTTACTTTATTACCTGTGCCCATAAAGTTGTTTTGAGTCAAGTCTAACTGGAAAGTCACACCGCCACTTTGCGAATAACCAGCAGCAATCGTCGAGCTGCCTGATGGCTGCTCTTCAACGGTATAGTTTATATCAACTTGATCAGGCTGATTAGGCACTGGCTTTACATCAACATTGACCGCTTTAAAGAAGCCAGTACGCATCAAACGCGTGCGTGATAACTGGATTTTCTCGTTAGATGCCAATGTGCCTTCTAGCTGGCGCATCTCGCGACGTAATACCTCATCCTCTGTGCGTAAGTTGCCATTAAAGTTAATACGGCGCACATAAATAGGACGGGCAGGATCAATATAATAATCAACATCAACGACTTTAGTGACGTCATTAATGCGTGGCACTGGGCGCACTTGAGCTAAATAGTAACCTTCATTACCATAACGGTTTTTTAGTGCCGCCGTAGTAGCATCCAGTTTTGCTTGTGAATACTGTTCTTTAGAATTAAAAGACACCAGCTTGCGCAGCTCTTCTTTATCAAACTTTGGCTGACCTAAGAAGTTAATGTCACCAAACTGATATTTTTCACCTTCGGTTAAGCTGACTTCAATGAATACACTTTGCTTATCTTCACTGATATTAAGCACCGCATTATCGACAGAAAAACGCACATAACCATCATTGAGATAGAGTGCTTTTAAGTTCTCTAAACTGGCTGCCAGTTTTTCTTGCGCATAACGGTCAGATTTTGATAATAGGCGTGTCCATGATGACTCTTTTACTGCAAACACGTCTTTAATTTGCGAGTCGCTAAAATGTTTATTGCCGATAATATTGATATCGACCACTTTAGCGGGCTTGCCTTCAATAAAGCGCACGTCTAATTTAACGCGGTTGCCATCTAATAAAGTTTGGTCAACTTCAATATTACTATTGTAGTAGCCTTGGCTAATATATTGCTGCTGTAGCTCATTGGCTACGCCTTGTAGTGTTGCTTGTTTGAGCACATCACCTGCAGCAAGACCGGCATTTTTCAGACCTTGTTGCAGACCTTCTTTCGGAATCAGTTTATTACCATCGAAACTGACTTCAGCAATAATCGGGCGCTCAACCATATCAAAACGCAACTTACCACCGTCAACGCGACTTTGAATATTAGCAAAGTTCTCAGTGGCATACAGTGCTTTAATACTCGCAGCAAGACTGCTGTCTGTCACTGTATCACCCACCGAAATAGGTAAAACCGGATAGAGACTATCAGCGGTTAGGCGTTGTAGACCATTAAAGCCGATGTCTGTTACCACAAAATTTGCCGCTTGTGCAGGCATACTGATCATCGCGACCACTAACGGCAAAACAGCCGCGCTCATATATAAAGGCGTACGCATAAACACTATCCGTCAATAAAAAACTTGCTTAAGTTAAGGTAAAAAAGGTGTTTTGTCTAGCCGAATTCCTAAGAATGATTTGACTTAATGCCAGCTGACCAAACACACTTTATATAAAACGTATCATAAAATAAACTAAAACTTACTATTAGTATAGTAGCAACACTCTAGCCATGCCAGCGTGTCAAATATCTAATTACCAATTAATCACGGCTAAAACGTTAGTATGACGCTACTTACTGCAATCAATGGGCAAGATAACTCTAAAACAATCGACTGATATCATTACCAATTGCTAACACCATGAAACCTGCCAGCAAGAGTAAGCCGATATTTAATCCAATCATTTGAACCCCTTCTGACAGTGGTTTACCACGAATCAGCTCAATCAGATGATACACGATATGACCACCATCGAGAACAGGAATAGGCAATAGATTGAGTACGGCTAAGCTTAAACTAATAAGCGCAGCAGTAGATAATACCATTTGCCAACTGATATCAAAGCTTTGCTTAGCAACTTTAGCAATGGTAATCGGACCTGATAAATTCTCAAGCCCAATCATACCAGATAGCATTTTGCCCATTGAACTGACGGTCATCACTGCAAGCTGCTCGGTTTTTTCAAACGATTTAACCAACGCTTCGCCTGCACCATATTGCACCGTGGTTTTATAAGCATCCGGAATAACGATATCAGCTTGAGCAACCCTCGCTCCTATTTGCCCATAAGTATTACCCAAGGTATCTTTTTTACCTTGTGGCATAATTGGTAGCTGTACGGTTTTGCCTGCTCGTAAAATGGTAAAATTTAACAACTTTTCAGGATTATCACGGATAATTCGAGTAGCGCTAATCCAATCGGTTATCGGTGAACCATCAATAGCCGTGATTCGATCATTCACCTTTAAACCTTGACGCTGCGCAGCACCATCAGGCGCTAAACCACCGACTACAGGCGCGATTTCTGGTTGCCACGGTAGCATCCCAAAGCTGGTCAAGGCGTCTTTACCTTGCGCATCACCTTGCATAAATTGGGTCACAGGGGCTTGATAGGTTGTTAAATTATCAGTAGAAGCGGTCGCATTAGTCTTATCCGATTGTAAAGTCACACTGATATTATCGGTCTCACCCATGCGTCCAGCGAGACGATAATTAATCCCCTCCCACGTTTGCACCGTATGCCCATCAATCGCAACGATTTTATCACCAACTGGTAACTGTGCTATTGCTGCTGGCGTATCGGTCAACACAGTGCCAATCTTAGTTGCTAATTGCTCAGAGGGGG
Source organism: Psychrobacter sp. 16-MNA-CIBAN-0192 (assembly GCF_040309565.1). Taxonomy (NCBI): domain Bacteria; kingdom Pseudomonadati; phylum Pseudomonadota; class Gammaproteobacteria; order Moraxellales; family Moraxellaceae; genus Psychrobacter; species Psychrobacter sp. 16-MNA-CIBAN-0192. The sequence goes on along the minus strand of NZ_JBEOOX010000005.1, from coordinate 28,382 downwards.
TCATAAATAAGACCCAAAACAACCCAATAGCAATGATAAAGTTCATTAATGGACCAGCGGCAACAATGGCAATTTTCTTAAGCGGATGCTGCCGATTAAATGCCAAATGCTGCTCATGCTCTGCCACGTTTCCTTCACGCTCATCAAGCATTTTGACATAGCCGCCAAGGGGTAACGCTGAGATGCGATAATCAATACCACTCTTTTTACTTGTCCAACCTGCTATTTTAGGACCAAAACCAATAGAGTAAGTAAGCACCTTAACCCCGCACAAGCGCGCTACAATAAAGTGACCCCACTCATGCAAGGCAACCAAAGGTCCTAATACAAAAATCGCTGCCAATAGCGTTAATAAAAACGTCATTACCTTGTCTCGCTCAGCTTACAGGTGGTTAAACAGCTATGTAAATGATAGGTACACAAACTAATTATGCTGCGTTCATTTCTTAAAGGCACTTAATCATGATTGATTATAAGCAACTTTATATCTAGCCAGCCATTTTTGCGATAATCGCATCGGTATGGCGACGAGCTAACGTATCAATCGCTAAAATATCGTCTATATCCGCATCTAAGCCCAGTTGCGGCACTTGAACCTGACCAAGTGCTTGCTCGTTAATCTCGGCAATATCCGTTAAACGTACTTTTCCTGCCAAAAATGCCGCAACTGCCAACTCATTAGCCGCATTAAGGATAATCGTCGCTTGTGTCCCCGCTTGCATTGCCTCGCGCGCCAACCGCAAACAGGCAAATTTCTGCAAATCAGGCTTAATAAACTCCAGTCCACTTAGCGCATATAAATCGAGCGGTTGCGAGCCACTGTCAATCCGCTGCGGATAGCTTAGCGCATGGGCAATCGGCGTTTTCATATCTGGGCTGCCAAGCTGTGCCAAAAAGCTGCCGTCGCTGTATTCTACCATTGAGTGAATGATACTTTGTGGATGAATCACCACCTTTATTTTATCTTCTGACAAATCAAATAAATGGCAAGCTTCAATCAACTCTAACCCTTTATTCATCATGGTTGCTGAATCGACCGATATCTTTTGACCCATCGACCAATTTGGATGCTTGACCGCTTCTGCGACGCCAGCTTGTTGCATCTGACTAAATGACTGCTGTAAAAAAGGTCCACCTGACGCGGTTAACCATAACTTGCGTACTCCATGACAACGGTCATGAATTTGGGTATTGTCTTGTTGAATAATCGAGGGCAAACATTGAAAAATCGCATTATGCTCAGAATCAATTGGCAATAAAGTGGCTTTATGAGTCTTCACCGCTTCAATCATCACTTGACCTGCCATCACTAATGCTTCTTTATTCGCCAGTAATATACGTTTACCCGCACGCGCAGCAGCTAAGGTTGAAGGTAGACCAGCAGCACCAACAATCGCAGCAACGACGGTATCGACTTGGCTATCAATAGCAATATCAATGAGTCCAGCTTCACCACCCACTACGTCAATATTTAAACCTACAGCGTCTAAGCGCTTAGCAAATAAATCAACTGACTCAAGCGGCACGCACACGCGCTTTGGCATAAATTGCTGACACAACGCCAATAATTTATCTAAACGATGATATCCGGATAAGGCATATACCTCATAATCCTGTAAATGGGTCGCTAAAATTGCCAAAGTACTGTCGCCAATTGAGCCTGTTGCGCCAAGTACTGCGATGCGTTGCGTCATAACCAGTTATGCCCATATATTATTAACAGTGAAAATAAAGAGTAAAGCAGATTAATTATAAAATATATTATTCAGGCAGCCAGCCAGTCAGGAAGCAGCATCCTTTAGATAACTAAAATACCTAGCTGCTGTAATCCCCAAAAGCCAAGCGCAAATATTGGTGTCGCTGACAATAAAGAGTCAATACGGTCTAAAATACCGCCATGCCCCGGCAAAATAGTACCAGAATCTTTCACGCCAGCACGGCGCTTAAGCATAGACTCAAATAAGTCACCCAACACTGACGCTAATATTGTAAGCGCAGATAGCAATACAAAGGCTATCAGAGCCGTACCCGTCAGCTGCAATTTAAAGACACTAATACCAATGACCACCAATAAACCCGTTACTAAGCCACCTGCCAGACCTTCCATACTCTTATTAGGGGACACATTCGGTGCCATTTTGCGTCGACCCAGCTTGCGCCCAACAAAGTATGCGCCACTGTCTGCACACCACACCAATAAAAACACATAGAGCAACCACCATGGCGACAGCTGCCATAAATAGAACATGGCAGTAATTGACCCAGTTAATATCACCACGCCCATTAACGCCAGCTGGCGACCATACCAGTTGGTGTGCGTTGGAAACTTAGTCACCCAAGACAGAGCCATGAGCCAGATGATTAACGATGCGACCCACCATGCTATCCATGTCACTTTAAACCATAAAGACAGCAGCGTTATTGCCAATACCATTAGCACAAAAACCACCGGCTGACGCCATTTTGGCATCAGCTTTGTCCATTCATGTGCCGCAATCGTCACCCCAACTGCTAATAAAGGGGCAAAAAGGATGGGCGAATGACTCGCAAATAGAGCAATCCCAACAATAATAATTAGGATGACTGCTGTTTTAATCCGTTGCCACATATCCATTAGACCTTATGATGACGAGATATTTTTACTTAAAAAACGATTATAACAAATATGAGTTGCGTATTAATGACTACACTGACGGCATTTCTACTTGCTCACTGGCTTTGCCAAAACGGCGCTGGCGTTGACCAAATTCAGTCACCATAGTAGCCAATTCAGCAACGCTAAACTGTGGCCACAAGGTATCAGTAAAAAACAGTTCGGCATATGCCGATTGCCACAATAGAAAATTTGATAATCGATAATCACCGCCGGTACGAATCAACATATCAACAGCAGGCGCATCGGCTAGCTGTACATACTCACTCAGTTTTTCTTTATTGATATCAGCGACGGTTAATTGTCCATCCAATACTTGTTGTGCCAATTGCTGAGCCGCATGAGCAATATCCCACTGTCCGCCGTAGCTGATAGCAATCACTAGCGTCATCGCAGTATGATGCGCAGTTTGTGCTTCTGCATCTGCCATAAGCACACGTAACTCTTCACTAAGTAAACTGCGGTCACCAATAAAACGCAATTGAATCTCATACTTTTGCATACGCGGCAGTTGTTCATTAATGGTCAATGCCAGCAATTGCATCAATAGCGCCACCTCAGCAGGCGGACGTTGCCAGTTTTCACTCGAAAATGCAAAAACGGTCAATACCTCAATGCCTACTTCGCGGCAATATTCAACAATAGGATCAAGCGCATCCTTACCAGCAATATGCCCTGCCCCGGGCCCTAAGCCTTGCGCTTTACCATATCGATTATTGCCATCCATAATGATAGCAATATGATGAGGAAGCGGACTGGGTATCAAAGGGGCAGAAGTTGACATGGACTGTAGTGCTCGTTATTGAGAAAAATGTGAGTGGTGCTCAGTGAAAAAATGCTAAAAATTACTTATCAAAAACAATAAATCAATCTATTACTGGTGTAGCTATTAATCATAAACTAAACCAGTAATAGTAACGACAAACAGCCAATGATATCACATCATTGGCTGCCAATTTGACGCTATAACATAGAAAACACCATAACTTAAACGTTCATCAAATCAGCTTCTTTTTTAGTTAAGCGACTGTCGATGGTTTCAATAAATTTATCGGTAATTTTTTGAATATCATCGCTGGCGCGGCGCTCATCATCTTCTGATATTTCTTTTTCTTTTGCCAACTCTTTAATGTCATTCATCATATCGCGGCGAATATTACGGATAGATACGCGACTATTTTCAGCTTCACCGCGCGCCATTTTTTGCATATCGCGGCGTGTTTCTTCGGTCAATGCTGGCATGGGTACCCGAATGACGTCAGCAGTCATAGGATTTAAACCCAAATCTGCTTCACGAATGGCTTTATCGACGGCCTGAATCATGGTGCGCTCAAAAGGCTGTACCAACAATGTACGTGAGTCTTCAACGTTGACGCTCGCCACTTGATTCAACGGTGTAGGCGAACCGTAGTAGCTAACCATCACACCTGAGAGCATACCTGGGTGGGCACGACCCGTACGTACTTTACTAAAGGTGCTGTCCAGCGCCTCTAGCGTTTTGTGCATACGCGCTTCACCGTCTTGCTTAATCTCTTTAATCATCATCAATCCTTATTTATCGTTACCGATATATCTTATTTATTCATTGCTGTTAATACTATTTTTTATAACGCTTACCATTGTTAACTTAACTGCATAGGTTTATAGCTTATTAGTGAAAAACGCGTGTGCCTTTTAGTGAAAAACGCGTGTGCCTTCATTTTCGCCCATAATGACGTTTAATAACGCATTAGGCTTCGTCATATCAAATACTTGCAGCGGTACATTGTGCTCACGGCATAAGGCAATGGCGGTTAAATCCATCACGCCAAGCTTTTGCTCTAATACCTCATCAAAGGTGAGACCATCATATTTCACCGCATCGCTGTGTAAGCTTGGATCTTTATCGTAAACGCCATCAACTTTGGTCGCTTTTAAAATCAAGCCGGCTTCAATTTCAATACCGCGCAAGCAAGCGGCTGTATCGGTGGTAAAGAACGGATTACCTGTACCGGCAACAAAAATACAAACTTCGCCATTTTTAAGATAACGAATCGCATTACGGCTGCTGTAACTTTCGGTCACTTCGCCAATCGGCAACGCTGACATCAAGCGCGTTTTAATATTGCGGCGCTCTAAAGCATCGCGCATTGCCAAACCGTTCATTACAGTCGCAAGCATTCCCATTTGATCGCCAGTCACACGACCGACCAAGCCTTCTTTTTGTAATTGTGCGCCACGATATAAATTCCCGCCACCAACAACAATCCCGACTTGTACCCCAAGACCACGCAAATGGGCGATAGACAAGCTCATTTTATCGAGCACGTCGCTATCAATACCCATATCTTTACTACCGGCCAAGGCTTCGCCAGAGAGTTTGAGTAATATACGAGAATAGCGGGGATTTTTATCAGACATGAAGACACCTTGCTCTTATTAAATTATCATTAAAATGCGTGTGAATACCCAGATAAACATAGCCTATCGACCAGCGTTGGCTAAATTGCGCTAATTGTAGCAAAAACTGCCCACTGTTGGGCAATTTTTACTACAATTGCAAATCAGATGCTTAGCTCTTTTCTATACCTTACTTTTAGCCTTGATAACTGGCAAATAAGTCATACTCGCTGGCATCATCAATAGTCACGGTTAAAAACTGACCGACTTGCACAGCTGCCGTAATATCATCGACATAGACGTGACCGTCAATCTCAGGGGCATCAGCGTAACTACGACAAATCGCAACGCCCTCTTCAACATCAATCTCATCGACCAATACCATTAAGGTTTTGCCGATTTTTTCTTGCAGTTTTTGCGCAGAGATATCTTGTTGTAACGTCATCAAACGCTCGTAACGTTCTTGTTTAATATCTTCGGGTACGTGGTTGGGCAGGTCATTCGCCACCGCGCCTTCTACTTCTGAATAAGTAAACGCACCAACACGATCAAGGCGCGCTTCGACTAACCAATCTAGCAAACACTGAAAATCTTCTTCCGTTTCACCCGGAAAGCCAACAACAAAGGTAGAGCGAATAACGATGTCTGGGCAAATCTCACGCCACGCATGAATACGCGCCAAGGTGTTTTCGCTATGCGCAGGGCGCTTCATGGCTTTTAAGATACTATGACTGGCATGTTGAAATGGGATGTCAAGATAAGGCAGCAGCTTTTTCTCGCCCATCAATTCAACGACTTTATCGACATGCGGATATGGATACACGTAATGCAACCGCACCCAAATACCCAGATCATTTAACGCTTGGCATAAGTCATAAAACTTTGACTTTAGCGGCATACCATTCCAAAAACTGGTCTTATATTTTAAATCTAGACCATACGCAGAGGTGTCTTGCGAGATGATTAACAACTCTTTTACGCCCGCTTTTTTTAGCGCCATGGCTTCATTCATTACGCTATCAATCGGACGCGATACCAGATCACCACGCAAACTCGGAATAATGCAGAACGTACAGCGATGATTACAGCCTTCTGATATTTTTAAATAAGCATAATGACTGGGCGTGAGTTTAATACCCGCCTCATTAATCAAATCTATTTTTGGATCATAACTGGCATCCAAACTACGGTCAGGCTTAGGCACATGCAGCGCGACTGCTCTAATGACTTCATCATAGGCATGAGCACCGGTCACGGCTAGCACAGCAGGGTGCATTTCACGAATTTTATCCGCCTCTTTGCCCAAGCAGCCCGTGACAATGACTTTACCGTTTTTACTAATGGCTTCACCAATCGCATCAAGCGACTCTTGCACAGCAGATTCAATAAAGCCGCAGGTATTAACCACGACCAAATCAGCACCTTCATAATCGCTGGCAACTTGATAACCATCGCGGCTCAGCTCAGTGATAATGCGCTCACTATCGACCAATGCCTTAGGGCAACCCAGTGAAACAAATCCAATCTTTGGCGCACTTATTGTGGGGCTGACAACACTTGCCTGCGCTATTGCATCGCCACTTTGGGCAATACTACGGTTTTCATTATGATTGGCTTTATGATGATAAGGCTCACTGCTATCTGTCACGGCTGACTGTTTTGTTTCCTGTTTTTGCATTTGTGCTTGCGCAGGATTAAACACAGTCGCCGTATCTTTTAGCGTTGCTGACGATGAAAGCGGAACAATAGTGGCGGATTCGGTAGACGTTTTGAGCATAGCTGACCTTGCTAGAGATAAATTGGCTGAGCGCATTGTACGTTTTTTTTGTCATAATCACCAGTTTTGAGGCGCTATAGTATTGATTTTTAGTTATATATTATTATCAGCATATCTAAAAGCGACGCTTACTATAGGATGATAGTGCTCAGCTGCCTCAATTTATTTATAAAAAATCACTTTAAAAACCTTTAATTATCAAACAGTTAAAAGAAAAATAGTAAAAATTAGCAAAATAATTAAAATTAATTACAAAAAGGGCTTGCCAAACCCTGCGAACTCTATATAATAGCCAACCACTGAGACGCACTACCGAATCAGTTATTTATCTCAATGGGGTTTGAATTTAAACGCTGAAGATGATAAGGTAACGAAAATGGGGCTGTGGCGGAATTGGTAGACGCACCAGATTTAGGTTCTGGCGCCGCAAGGTGTGAGAGTTCGAGTCTCTCCAGCCCCACCATTTTCGGATAGTACATCTTAGACCAAATATCAAAACCTGCTTTTTAGCAGGTTTTTTTGTGTCTAAAATTTAGTATTTTAACTTTAAATGACGCTACTTTACTTGTTTACTATTTCTTCTAAATCTTTTAACACCTCTTTCATATTCTTATAGCGCTTCTCAATTCGCTTTGCTAATGCTTTATTAATGATATCTTGATACTGCTGATATGCTTCAAGTAACTTTGGCATGGGCTTTTGACAATGTGCAATTGCCCAATCATGCAACACCTCATTACTTTTTTGTCCGCTCACTTTAAACGGTCTACTACCGGTTAATATCTCAAATATCATAATTCCAACAGCATAAATATCGCTTTGCACTGTTGCGCCCTGTCCTTGCCAGCGTTCAGGTGCAAGATACGCGGGCGTACCTGCGGGTTTATCGCTTTTAACCCCATCAAAACGTTGAGCTAAAGCAAAATCCGTCAATAATAATCTTGGGGTCACTTTGCTATTATCGGCATGATTGGGTGCAAAATCCTCTAGCAATATATTACTTGGCTTGATATCGTTATGTAGCCAGCCATGTTGATGTAAATGAGCAATCAGATACGCACTTTGCAAAATAAGTTGATATTTTTGCTTATGGGATAGTGTTTTATGTTGGGGTAAATAATTTACTAAGCTACCGTTTTTATAATAAGGCATGACCATAAAAGTAAGCTGGTAAGTGCTATCCAATACTTGCCAGCGTAATGTGCGACTGTCTAACAATGCTGGTGCAATAGATACAGAACTATCTTGAAAGTGTTTTGTGGTACTCAAAGCTTTTAAAACAGTAACTTCATGATTAAGTAAGCTAGCAGATGTGATATCTAAATTAGACAGGTTTTTATTACTATGCACGAACGTCCATTTAATCATCACGTACCCAAACTTTAGATGCTCGGCACGCGTTAAACCTTCATACATAATTTTTTTATTGAATGGTTCTTGAGTAAGAAACTGCTGACTAATACGTTGATGGGATAATTCATAATAGCCCAAATCTGTTAACGCAGTCGTTATGCTTGGCAATATCTGCTCCGCTTGGGTGCGCAATTTTTGGGTGTTTACTTCTGCTACTGATATGTCTTTGCTACTATTTTTCATGCTACAGTCAAACCTTTATGAAAACGTTATATCACCATTAAATATAATATCAATTTATTAATAGAGCCATTATGTCTGAACTTTCATCTTCTTACGCCTTACCTGAACCGTTACTTGACTTATTGACTCAGTACTTACAGCAACAAGTGACACCGACTATTGAGATTGATCCCGCTCAGCTGGCGTATCGCTGGGTTGGTGGACATACTGGTCATCTAGAACCGTTGTCAGTTAATTTATTTTTAAGCTTGGATGATTTACATGGTATTGATACGCAAAAGGCAAAACTGGTACAAAATACTCGCCAATTTCTTAAAGGCTATCCAGCAAACCATGTGTTAATGACGGGAACACGCGGTGCGGGTAAATCGTCGCTGATTCGTGCATTGCTGCAAGCTTATCATGCTGAAGGATTGCGAGTGATTGAGATTGCCCGCGATGATTTGTTGGTGCTGGATAAAATCCGCGCAGCGATTAATGCGCTTCCAGCGGATTCTAATTGTCGCTATGTGGTGTACTGTGATGACTTGGCATTTAATGGACAAGATGAGAGCTATCGCACGTTAAAGAGTGTGCTGGATGGGTCGCTCGATTCAGAACAAGACAAGTTACTCGTCTATGCAACCAGTAACCGTCGCCATTTATTGCCACAATTAATGAAAGACAATGTTAATATTTACAATGGGCAAACCGATGAGGTAAACCCGTACGAGACCATTGATGAAACCGTGTCGCTGTCTGACCGCTTTGGTTTATGGCTGTCATTTTATCCAATGAATCAGCAAACCTATTTGCAAATCGTGCAGCATTATTTAGTCATTCAACAAAAACAAATGCCAGCCAGTAATATTAAAAATGCTGAGCTTGCTGAAGATATTAGAGCCAATGCGCTACGCTGGGCATCAGAGCGTGGCGGACGTTCAGGGCGTGTAGCCTATCAGTTTAGTCGCTATTGGGTTGGTCAAGCTCAATTAAAAGCTGCTGATAACCTACTATAAATCCTAAACGTCTATTCTCTAGCAGCTATTCTTTATTATCGCGTACAGAACCTAGATACTGTACACAGTTATCCGCTTCACCCTCTTTAGCGCCATTGATAACATATTGAGCAAAATCAGCGGCTAGCCATAGATTGCCTTGATAGGTACTTTGCGCATCTTGGCGGATATGTCCCATATTTGGGGTTGCACTTTGCGGATTATCAAAGCTCTGATAACGAGCGCTAAAGTGGGTTAATATTAGATTTTTAATACCATTATCTTGAGCAAATCTACCTACCATTTGTGCACTACTATGCATGGGGTCAAATTCAGGATTTTTAGCTTGAATACGCGCTAACACGTCAGACGTATAGGTCGCCTCGTGTACTAGAGCATCTGCCCCAACCACCGCTTGAGCAAGCAAGCCAGGATTGTCATTGTCACCAGCGACAATGATTTTGGTCAATAGTTGATTATCATGCACATAATCAGCACAACGTACATGCTGACCCTCTTCGGTATCAACGTCTTGACCTTGTTGCAGCTTACCCCATAGCGCACTGGCTGGAATGCCATCTGCTATTAATTTCGAAGTATCTAAAGTACGCTGACTGATGGTTTGCGTGACAGTAAAGGCATGCGATGGCACGCGGTGCGATAAAGGCGTGATAGCAATATCAAGCTGTTGCTGCTTATCTAGGGCGATAGTAATTGTGCCATCTTGTTCCATCAACACATCTTCAATCGCCATAAAATTGATAGCAAATGGGAAATGAAGCTCAGTAGTTATCTTTACTGATTCTAGTAATTTAGCAATGGCTTTTGGGGCAATAATGGTAAGTTCGTGACGTCGTCCGGACATTGCGGCACTTGCCAGTAAACCGGGTAAACCATAACAATGGTCACCATGCACATGGGTAATACAAATAGCAGTCAATTGATGCAAAGACAATTTAGTATGTAAAAGCTGCTGCTGTGTGCCTTCCCCACAATCTACTAGTAACCACGGACGTGATTTCTGTTGCTGCGTGCCGCCTGCGATATAAGGGTTTAAGCACTCAACTGCCAGCGCGGTAACATTGCGCTGTTTGGTAGGCACACCTGCCGATGTTCCTAAAAAAGTCAGTTGTAACATATAGTATTATTCATTTTGATTAAGAGTGATCATGCTTGGTTTATGAAACGTCACTTACGATACTTTGCACAATAACGTCTTTTCAGCTTCTATAATCTGCCCGCCATTGGCAAAGCATTGATTGACCATACGCGACTCATACGACTTATAACCACCATAAAAACTGGCACCACATAATAAAGCGACCAGTAGCTTCTGCGACCAGGCTTTGATAGACACTTGCTGAGGATTAATAGGTGCCTCTGATAGCGGTGCTGCCTTATTAGGATCTAACTCATTGCGATTGCTCATGATACTGCCTTTTAGATAACTTACTTAATAAAGCCATATAATAACAAAAACCGCCTCAGTTATTGAATAAAGGCGGTTTTATTTTAGTGTTTTAGTTGATGAATGATCAACATTATTGACATATTATTATTAATCCTATCGACCATTTACTCTTAAAAACGCACTTGCCCACCTTTGGTAACAGCGATTTTGAAGGCAGCCCGTTCTTGGCAACGTTTTAGCCAATTGAGCAGATTAGCATATTTGGTAGTGTCCAATCCAGCGCCAGCGTTGGCAGCAACGACTGGAATATACATTTGGATATCTGCGCCACTAAACGCCGCTCCTGCAAACCAATGATTGTGTTGCAGCTGGTGCTCCATCATGTCGAGCATGGTGGTCAGATTATCACGAATCATACTGCTTTCAACTTGCTTACGAATGCCTTTACTTATTGGCTTAATAACCATCGGTGACTTTTCAACCACTTTAGTAAACACCAATCGCATGACCAATAAAGGCATCACCGAGGCTTCAGAAAAATGCATCCAAAACGTATAGTCTTCCCAAGCCGCAGTATCGTCTTCGGTCGGTTTAAACAGATGCGCATAATCATACTCTTTAAGCAGATATTCGATAATAAATCCTGATTCAACCAATGCGCGCTCATTAACTTCTAAAATAGGCGCGTGCCCTAAAGGATGAATTTTCTTGAGACTTTTGGGTGCAAGGTAAGCTTTATTACGCTGATAACAGGTTAATTTATAATCCGCATTCAACTCTTCTAATAACCATAAAATGCGAAATGAGCGTGAATTTTCTAAATGATGAAGATGTAACATAATTGATCCTAATACTAAAAGGGTAAAATCGTCCAAACATAGCGTTACAGATGATTTTTGCAAAGAATCATAGCGTAATTACCTAGCATTTAATACTGCTGCACTAGGTTCTGGTTACGAAAAATAGTGCCTATACAGTCAGTTTCACCAAATACAAACGCTCAGCATATATCCTGAATCATTTGCTCAGAATTGTTGGCATTGTTATCATATTTAGGAACTATAAAAATTTATTTAAACGGCAACTGATCATTTTTGCGATTGATTCTGTCAATTTTTCGCTGATAGCGTTTAAGTTTACGAAAACGATGTGCTGCCAATACGCCTTTAATACGGCGCTTTTTAATGCGGCGCTGCGGCGGGAAACTATCAACTTGGGGCTCGTGATAACCATGTAGCCGATTATTACGTTTACGCGTGATATAGGCGAGGACACTTTCCGTAATCATAGAAACTAATGCCAGCGTAATCATGACATACATAAACAAAGAACCGCCCTCGTCTAAACTTTGATTGAGCACGGTAATTGAAAATACAAATAGCAGCATAGGCTCAAGGTAGCTTAATGCGCCAAATAATGAGACTGGCAATTTGCTACTAGCAACCATGGTTAATGACATCGCAAGCGCACTAAAACCGCCCAATAGCGGCAATAAATACCACAAAGTAGTAGATTGCGCTGCCATACCAAAGCCGCCATTAAAGTACAGCATGATTAACACCACTGGCGTCAGCAATGTTAAGTCTGATAACAAACCGGTAATCGGTGGTACAGCAAGCTTGCGCCGTAATAGATAATAAGGCGGATAACCGAAACAAGTAAATAAGGTCACCCACGATATCGAGCCATATTGCCATAAGTCATAGCCAATGCCCATCGCGGCACATATCGCTGCCACCCACTGTAATCGACTCATACTTTCACGATAAAAAAACCGCCCAATCAGTATCATGACCAGTGGCAATAAAAAATACCCTAGTGTGACATCAAGACCAAAACCATTGACCGGTCCCCACATAAACAGCCATATCTGCCCACCCAAAATCGGCGTTGGCAGCACAAATAATAGCCACTCTTTTGGGGTTTTTAGCGTTTTAAGATAGTCAAACACATGTTGCCATTGCTTAGTGGCACTGACCAATAACACCAAACTTAGTAGCATCATTAAAATGCGCCAAGAAGCTACCTGCGTTCCTGACAAAGGCTGCATAAATAGCCCGAATAAAAACATCAGGGAAAACAGTAGACTTGATGATACCGATGCTAGCGTGCCTTGTACGGTTGGGTTAGTCGTTAACATAACCATCGCCTTTAAAAATAAATTTAAAAAACCCTTAAATATAACTTTTAAAAATAACACTTAACTCAATAAGTGCGGCTATTATTTAGGAAAAACAAAAGCCTCAGACGATAACGTCGGAGGCTTTTTTATAACAATAATGGTGCAATAACAATGAAAACTAAATCAACTTATAGTCATAAAAGCTTATTTACAGATATCTAGATACTTACTCTGCGTCCGTATCATCGAGACTATTATCAAAGCTATCATCAATACTGTCATCAATATCACCACTAACGACGTTATCAACTGCATCATTGATATCACTTTGCGCTTGACCGTCCACGGTAAAAGTACCGTCTTCTTTTAACGCATCAATTAATTCATTATCGTCTTCTTCATGCTCAACGCATGCCATAGCGACCAGCTTTTCATCTTTTGAAAGACGAATCAAGGTGACACCTTGAGTATTACGACCAGCACTGGCAACATGCTCAACCGGTGTACGTACTAATGTGCCTTTATCCGATATCAAGATAATATCATCTTCAGGGTTAACATCAGTAGCTCTTACTAATGCACCATTACGCGCGCTAGTTTTAATGGCAATCACACCGCCACCGCCACGATGCTGGGTATTAAATTCTTCGATAAAGGTACGTTTTCCAAAGCCATTTTCACAAGCAATGAGGATTTCACGTACATCATCTTCAATCACGACCAATGACTTGATAACATCATCAGCAGCAAGACGCATACCACGAACGCCTTTTGCCGTACGCCCCATCGAGCGTGCATCATTTTCATCAAAGCGAATGGCTTTACCACTAGAGGCAAATAACATCACGTCTTGGGTTCCGTCAGTAATGCGCGCGCTGACCAGTTTATCACCCTCTTCTAAACCAACTGCAATCAGACCGTTAGAACGAATAGTGGCGAACTGTTCAAGCTCAACTCGCTTCACCGTACCATTAGCAGTCGCAAAGAATACGAAATGCCCAGTAACCTCTTCCGTCGTCTGTGGAATCGGTAGAATGGTCGTGACTGATTCATCACCAACCAGACCGATTAGATTTACTAATGGACGACCACGTGCACCGCGACTGGCAATTGGCACCTCAAAGCCACGTAAGCTAAACACACGGCCGGTATCAGTAAAGCACAGTACCGTTGAATGAGTTGAAGTGACCAATAAATGATCAATCACGTCATCTTCTTTCATCGCAGTAGCAGATTTGCCTTTACCGCCACGTTTTTGCGCCACATAGTCATCGATTGGCTGAGTTTTAGCATAGCCGGTACGCGATACGGTCATGACTACAGTTTGCTCTGGAATCAAATCTTCACGGCTAAAGTCAGTACGTGAATCAACAATATCCGTACGACGTTCATCGCCAAAGTTGTCACGAATCTCAATCATCTCGTTCGAGATAATCGTCATAAGCTTATCAAAATCGCCAAGAATAGATTCTAAATTAGCAATCTCACGTAGCAAATCTTGATATTCTTCAGTTAATTTATCTTGCTCAAGACCAGTTAAACGGTGCAATTGCATATCTAAAATAGCATTGACCTGCTCAAGGGATAAGCGATAACGCTCAGCGCCTTCAATCAGACCAAACGGTGCTTTTGGATCTTCGCCTTCAATAAAGTCTGGACGTACAGATTGGCTACCAGCGGCTTTAAGCATCGCTTGTACGCTACCTGAACCCCATGTGTTATTTAGCAAGCTTTCACGCGCCATACCACGGTTAGCAGACACTTTAATCTCAGCGATTATCTCGTCAATATTTGCCAATGCTACCGTTAAGCCTTCAAGTAAATGCCCACGCACGCGTGCTTTATTTAGCTCATAGATAGTCCGGCGCGTCACCACTTCTTGACGATGACGGACAAAAGCCGCAATCAGTTGACGTAAAGTGAGTAACTTTGGCTGACCGTTATCGAGCGCCACCATATTAATACTAAAGCTAGACTCAAGAGGCGTTTGTAAGAATAGGTTATTAACAATCACTTCAGCCGTTTCGCCGCGACGTAGGTCAATAGCGATACGCATGCCGTCTTTATCAGACTCGTCACGAATCTCGCTAATGCCTTCGATTTTTTTATCACGCACCAATTCAGCAATACGCTCAATCAGCTTGGCTTTATTGGCTTGATACGGCACTTCAGTAAAGACAATGCGCTCACGGTCACGGTTGACACCCGTATCTGCCATCGCCTCGATATGATAACGACCACGAATATGCAAGCGACCTTTACCGGTGCGATAAGCATCTTGAATGCCTGCACGACCATAAATAATACCGCCTGTAGGGAAATCAGGACCTGATATATAAGTCATCAATTCTTCAGCCGAGATTTGCGGATTGCTGGCATAAGCCAAACACGCATTAATAACCTCAGTCAGGTTATGCGGCGCCATATTGGTTGCCATACCAACGGCAATACCAGTCGCACCATTAATCAATAGATTTGGCACACGCGCTGGCATGACGCTGGGCATACGCTCAGAGCCATCATAGTTGTCTTCCCAATCGACCGTATCTTTGTCTAAATCCGCGAGCATCTGATGGGTCAGCTTGGTCATACGCACTTCGGTATAACGCATTGCCGCCGGTGGATCATCGTCGATCGAGCCAAAGTTACCTTGACCATCAACCATAGGATAACGCAAGCTGAAATCCTGCGCCATGCGCACAATCGCATCATACACTGCACTATCGCCATGGGGATGGTACTTACCAATGACATCCCCGACCACACGCGCCGACTTCTTATACGGTTTATTATAGTCATTAGACAACACATGCATCGCATACATCACGCGGCGGTGTACAGGCTTGAACCCATCACGCACATCAGGCAGCGCACGTGAGACAATCACGCTCATCGCATAATCCAAATAGGATTGTTTTAACTCTTCGACGATGCCAATAGGACTGACTGATTCGCTCATATACCTTCCTTCACTCGCCTCCATCTCCTACCGTCTCACTTCTTAGCTAGTATTAATATGATTATTAACCATAATTTTCATCGTTATACAAAAATAAAGCTGCTTAAACATGCAGCAATTATCGATATACAAACTATAAAAAAGCACTGCTAAGCGTGCAAAACAAAGGGGAAATGGCGATACTGTTTTTGTTAAAAGTAATGTTGAATAAAAGAAGCTATTTTAGCACAAATTTGCCTATTTAGGGGCATTTGCATGCGATTAAGCATGAGGTCTAAGGAAGTTTTTTTGACTGTAATTTAGGCGGATTTTCAATTATTGTAGACAAAATATTTCTACCCGCTACACTAAGCACAATTTTAAAATCGGCAACTTACATAAAGGCTTTTATTCTTATGGACATCATTTTAGCTATCGTTTGGATGTTGGCAATGGTGCTTTATAGCTTCTCTAGCGACTATGCGGTCAGCTTTCCCAATCATAATAACCGCGCCTTACCTTTCATACGCTGGGGCTCGCTACTGGTTGCTATGGCATTGTCCGCTTATTTGGCGCAAGTATATCAAAAGAACTTGCAGGGAACTGGTATCTGGGTATTTATTGCAGTGGTGTTTGTGATTATTACCTTATCAAAGCTGGTATTTAAATGGGTCATCAAACGGCGACGCTAAAGTCATAGCAAGCAAACAACCTAATTGATATCAACCTAGTAAAGACGATGTAAACCCTTATGCAAATTAATAATAAAGATAGCAACGCGCAAAATTTAATAGAACAAGAAGACAAGCGTACCGACCGTAGCTTTGATGCCATCGCCGATCACTTTGAAAAAAAAGTTTATGGCGGTTTAAAAGGTGAAATACGGCTGGCAGTATTGCGTCGCGATATTTTTGAGTATGTTTATGAGATGAGCCAAACGCTTGGACGTCCTTTGCGTATCTTAGATGTGGGCGCAGGACTGGCACAAATAGCCATCGAGCTTGCGGCGCAAGGTCATAATGTAGTTATCAATGATATCTCAGCCAATATGCTTGATAAGGCAAAAATCAGTGCTGAACAAGCTCAAGTATTGGACAATATTAGTTGGCATGTATGCCCGTACCAAACATTAGAGCAACAATTTACTGCTGACAAGGTAGAAAAATTTGATTTAATTCTCTGCCATGCGCTGCTCGAGTGGCTCGCCGAACCTGCGGATGTGATGGACTTTTTTAATCGACATCTGACCGACACTGGAGCGCTATCATTATGCTTTTATAATCCGGCAAGCTTTGATTATCGTAATCTGATTATGGGCAATTTTAATCTGCTCGATAAGACAGATTATAAAGCCGACAATAAAAAAAGCCTGACGCCGAATCATCCGGTAGCCAAGCAAGAAGTAGAATCATGGTTAGAGAAGCATCATTATGAGACCATCGTCAGTAGCGGTCTGCGTGTCTTTCATGATTATGCGCCATTAAAACGTGGTGGTCATAACGATCCAGAAGCGGTAATTCGTATGGAACTGCGTTACTCTCAGCTAGAGCCGTATAAATGGTTGGGGCGTTATTTACATATTTTAGCTGCGCGTTAATCTCTGTTTTTATTCATTAGGTACGATCATAATCTGACCAAGTGGTGGCATTGATATTTTTTTCATCAAAGACCACCACATGTTTAAGCATGGGAAAGATACCAATACGCGTGCCAACGTCATGATTATGATGACTGGATACCAACGCCAATACCGTTTGTCCATCGTCCAGTTGCAAGCGATACAGATAATTTGCTCCGCGAAATACTTGTCCAATCACCAATGCCGTCTGCGTGCTGTCATCATCATGAATGATATCATCAGGACGCACTAACACCTTAATCAGCGTACCATTAGGGTAATCATAATCGCAGTACTGTGGCTGTCCCAACTCATTATGGCATTCCATTCGGCGGTAAATATCGCCAAGCGCGGTTTCTACGTGACCTTCTTTAATCACGCCATCAATCATCGCGCCTTCACCAACGAATTCCGCCACAAACGGGCTAACCGGTTGATGATATAGCTCGGTCGGGGTTGCCCATTGTTCCAGTTTACCTTCATGCATGACGCCCACTTTATCAGCCAAAGCAAAGGCTTCATTTTGATCATGCGTCACCAAAATCGCAGTAGTATTGGTACGTTTCAAAATATCGCGTACGCTCATAGCGAGCGACTCACGTAAGACCACATCAAGGTTAGAGAACGGCTCATCAAGTAACAATAATTTAGGCTTCGGTGCTAGCGCTCGTGCTAACGCAACGCGCTGCTGCTGACCACCGGATAGTTCGGCTGGACGCTTGTCCGCATGCGCTGTCAACTCAACAAGCTCAAGCATCTCTGCAACCCGTGCTTTTTTATCAGCAGCCGACCATTTGTTTAGCCCAAAAGCGATATTTTTAGCCACGCTTAGATGCCCAAACAGCGCATAGTCTTGAAATACCATGCCCATACCGCGCTTTGGTGGCGATACCGCATAAGATTGTGATGCCGTCTGCTCCGTTAAACATTGATTATTTAAGCTAATCGTACCAGCACGCGTCGGCTCTAATCCAGCAATAGCGCGCAATGCCGTGGTTTTACCGCAACCGCTATAGCCCAAAAAACAACCAATTTCACCTTGTTGCAACGTTAATGACAGCCCATTTACGACCGTGGTGTCATCATAACCAACGACCAAATCTGTAATACTAAAATAAGAGGTATCCGTGATACTAGTGGATAGTTCGGCTGATACTAACGCTACTTTATTATGCTGAAAGTTATGCTGCGCTTTAGTATCAGTTGACGAATGCTCGGGCTGGTCTGCGGCTTCGTTTACAAGGTTAGTATACATAGACAGTACCAATAAAATAGGCGGTGGATGACGCGAACAGTAACGAGGACAAGTAAAAATTAAAAAATAAATCGTTCTCTAAAAATTATTCATATAACAATTATTCATATAACAATTATTAAGAATGGGCAAATTAATACATATTACTCATGACTTATTTTAACAGATTTGGCTAGCCGTTTTTATCACTTTGGCGTAGCAATATCCAAACTGGTAGCAGCCCGACCAGCACAATAAGTAAGCTTGGCAAGGCGGCACGTGCCCACATACCTTCGCTGGTCATCTCAAATACCCGTACTGCCAGCGTATCCCAGCCTTGTCTTCGCGTCATTAAGGTAATGGGCATCTCTTTCATGACTTCAACAAACCCCATTAATAAAGCTGTAAGTACGCCAGGGCTTAATACAGGTAGCACTACTTGACGCCATCGCTGAAAAGGGCTGTCGCTAAGCAATTTCGCTGCGGCTTCTTGATTGGCAGTCAAGCGCTGCAATTGACGATCAACAGGCTGAAAACTCACGGTCATAAAACGGGTTGATAATGCTAATAGCATCACAACCACACTGCCCGATAGCACTGTATGCGACGTTAACCCAAAGGCAATAAACTGATTATCGAGCCACGCAATCGGGATAAATACCCCAACTGCCAATACTGTACCGGGCACCACATAGCCTAAATTGGCTAACGTGGTCATTAATTTAGTCAATTTATCAGGATATTGTCGTTTTATCCACGCAATAACAATCGCAAGCACGGCAATAAATAGCGTAGTCATACTCGCCAGCAAAAGACTATTAATAACAAAATCAATGTAACGCGCATCAAAATCTTGGCGAAAATTTACCGCTGTCCAATAGATAAGCTGTAAAAATGGCACTAAAAATGCCAGCAAAAATACCACGGTGCATAATAGCGTCATGCCAAACTTGGCAGGTTTACTGGTTTCAAAACGGCGATTACTGCCTTGTGTGCTGCCTTGACCGCGCTTGGCTTGCCAATATTGTTCAAATAAGACAACAATAAATACCACACCAATGAGCAATGCTGCCAACTGAGCCGCCGTCGTCAAACTAAAAAAGCCAAACCATGCCTTATAAATAGCCGTGGTAAAGGTGTCCACGTTAAATACCGATACCGCCCCAAAGTCCGCCAGCGTTTCCATCGCTGCCAGTAATAAACCACCAATGACCCAAGGCAACGATTGCGGTAGTGCCAACCGAAAAAATACCCGACTGCGACTTAAGCCCAACATTTGACCCGCTTCAATTGCCCGTCGACCTTGAGATAAAAAAGCCTGACGTGCCAGCAAATATACATAAGGATAAAATGCTAGCGATAGCACAATGCCAGCGCCCCAAACGTTACGCACCGAAGGAATAGCTGTGGTGATACCAAAATCACGTAATGCGGTCTGCAATGGACCACTAAAATCAACGATTCCCACCGTCACAAATGCCATCACATATGCCGGAATCGCCAGTGGCAACATCAGCGCCCACGCAAAAAAACGCTGACCGGGAAAACGATACATACTCGTTACCCATGCCAGCGCCGTCCCTATGACTCCAGAAATAACCGTAACCATTAATAGCAAAATAGCCGTATTTTTGAGCACTTGCGGCAAGATATACTCGCGCATATGCGTCCAAATATCGGCTACTGGCTGCGTCCATGACAACAGCACAATAACAATTGGCACCAGCATAAACAACGAAATCAGCCCTAAGACTGATTTTGAAAGAATACGTTTGGTAACGGTATGGTCTTTAGGCACAACACGGTCGTGCTCACCTTCATTGCCTTCACGAACAGACGCTTTTGGTATTGTTATCATTGAATTACTGTCATCATAAAAGTATTACCATCTCAGGCGCATCAAAACCGTATTATATTGTACTTGCCTATTAGAGTATATTTATTAGAGCAATCGATAATTATTAAATATGACTCTCAAATTTAGTTAGCAAATATAGTTAGCAAACATACTCATCAAATAAGACTGCGCACTATAACGTAGGTTAAGAGTAAGTATAAAAGCGTCTATCAATAATGCAAGATAGATAGACGCTTATTAATTAATTAATCAATTAACCAATCAATTACTTATTTATAACCGGCTTTATCCATCATTTGAATGGCTTGAGTTTGCAGGGCACCGAATTTTTGGACGCTGATACCATCTTGTTTGAATGGACCCCAAGATCTTAGCATCTCTGACTCATCAATACCTTCTTTCACGGGATACTCTTTATCAGAGCTAGCATAGATACCTTGCGCTTCATCAGAAGACAACCATTCCATCAATTTAAGCGCGCCATCTGGATTGTCAGAGTTAGCAATTACGCCAGCGCCTGAGATATTTACGTGCGTACCAGTAGTGTCTTGATTCGCCCAGAATATTTTTACTGGGAAATTAGGCTTTTCATCAAGCAGGCGACCATAGTAATAACTATTGGCAATACCCACTTCACACTGACCAGCAGCAATGGCTTCTAACATGCTGGTGTCATCGCTAAAGGCGTCAGTTGCTAAGTTAGCAACCCAGCCACGAATCACTTGCTCGGTTTTTTCTACGCCCAAGTTTTCCATCATACTGGCAACCAATGACTGGTTATAGACCGCTTTTGATGAACGCAAGCATAGCTTACCCTTCCATTTTGGATCGGCTAAATCGGCATAGGTAGACAACTGCGCGGCATCAACTTTGCTTGGGTCATAAAAAATCGTACGCGCGCGTAATGACAGTCCTGTCCACATGCCTTTAGGGTCACGATATTTAGCAGGTACGTTAGCATCTAACACAGTAGAAGCCACTGGTTGCAACAATCCTTGCTCTGCTGCTTGCCATAAATTACCGGCATCAACGGTCAACAGCATATCGGCTGGCGTATTTTTACCTTCCGCTTCTAAACGCGCCATCAATGGACCCGTTTTATCGGTTACTAGCTCAATTTTTACGCCCGTCTCTGCCGTATACTTATCCAATAATGGCTTAATCAACTGCTCATTACGTGATGAATAAATGGTCACAACTTGGTCGCTACCTGTCGTTGCTTTGCTATCAGTTGCAGCTTTACCTGCCGCTGCGGTAGTGTCAGCTGGCGCGTCAGTCGCTGCACCCTGCTCAGGCGTTTCTGCTTTATTACAACCAACCAACCCTAACATTAAGCTAAACACCACTACAGATAACGTGGCTTTAACAGGGCGAGTAAAAGATAGAGGTGCTGCAACCGCATTCAACGACATGGTTTTCTCCGTAAATAACACAATGAACAAATGAGAAGGAAGGATACAATCAACTGCGAATGACTAAGAAAAACTGAAAATTTGCTGATAAATTCATGCTAAAAACACAAGCCAACATACTAATAGAAATGATAGTAATTATCAATACATTTATCTACTGCGCTAATAACAGGAATAAACACCTGCCTTTAGCCTGATTAATGGATAATAAATGAGGCTAAATGTATGAAGAAGCCAGATAAAGGCGCTCTTATGTATAGATATAAATGTCATATGACAGTTCTATAATGCTTTATCCGACCAATTAAACCCTACTAATTGCTATGCAATAACCATTGTCCTAAAATCACATTAACTGCCGCCTCCGTACGCAGTATTCGACTACCGATATTGACGGACAGGCATCCATGAGCCGTTAATAGGTCAATCTCATAATCAATCCAACCGCCTTCCGCACCAATACAGACCACACTCGGTAATATGGGCTTAGACATTTTACAGAGACCATTAAGTTGTACCGTATGGTCATTATGGACGGCGTTAAGATTGTTGAAATACTGCTTAAGTGACAGCTCGCTATAAGGATGAGCAACAATGGCAGCCCCAGTGATAAGACTTGCCAGCTCATCTTCAACAAAAGGCTTAAAGCGTTTTTGTAATCTAATTCGCGGCGCGATGGTATCGACCCCTTGCTGTAACCCTTCTAAAACAAACTCGTTAAGGCGGGCAAGTAACGGACTTTGCCAATAGCTTTTTTGAGTGCGATAGCTATTAATTAAGATAATATCGCGTACCCCGAGTGCGGTCATATCCATGATTAAACGGCGTAATACTTTTGGGCGCGGCAATGCCAAAATGACGGTCACATCAAGTTTTTTTGGTGGCGCATTTGTCAGCTTAACGTCGCCTAACTGAATCTTCTCTGCGGTCATTTCTGCAATGATTGCAGTACCTAAATTACCTTCAAGTTGACCTATTTTCAGTGTATCGCCTACTGTCGCACCCAATATGTCTTTGATATGCTTAATTTGACCAGTATCATGAATCTGAGCAATATTCGCAGTAATGTCAGCGGCAGGTAATAAAAGACAGTTCACAGTACAGGCTCCTGATTCGAAGATTGCTCAATTACGGCTTCTATTAATTGCAACTGACGCGGCAGTACTGACTGCTCTTGTTCTGCCAGTTCTGCACCTGCTTGACCTGCTTGCTTGGCAAGGGTCGGCTCACTTAGCCAAAACTGCAATTGCTCATAAATAAGGACATTATCGTCAGTAGCTGAAAGTTGCATAATAGGTTTAGCTTTACCTTGCTCAGCAGTTATTTCATCAGCAACTATAGGTCGATAAAAATCGTTGTGAGGTTGATATAATGCACCCACATCAGCGAGTTTATCCACGACCGTTTGGCACGACTGCGTATAACGTCCCATCAAGATAGGCGTTGCGACGCTGGCAGGTTCGACCGGATTGTGTCCGCCAATATCGATCAATGAGCCACCAACCAGCGCTACATTTGCCGCTGCAAACCACATCATCAGCTCACCCATGCTATCCGCCAAATAGACTTGCGTGTCGCTAGTGATTGCCTCGTCCATACTACGCCGCGCCATCCTTAACCCTGATTCTTGAATTAAAGTTGCGACCTCATCGAAGCGCTCTGGATGTCTGGGCACTAGAATTAATAAAGGATTCTGACCACTCGCTACCGTGAGTAACTGCTGCTGCCATGACAAAGCTATTTCTTCTTCACCGCTATGAGTGCTCGCAGCTACCCAAATAGAACGTTTTAAACGCTCTAGCCCTTTTACCTTCGGTGCTATTTTTTTATCATTCAATAGTCGCTTTTCATTACCATGATTCATCTTAGGCGCATTAATGACCCATTTTAGCGAGCCTGCAACTTGTACTTGCGACGTCTCAGCGCCCAATTGTCGAAAACGCTGCGCTGAATCGTCATCTTGCGCAATAATCAATGTTAAATTCTGCATCATACTGCGACTGACTGCGCTAATTTTTTGATAGCGACTAAAAGACGCTGCCGATAGCCGTCCATTTACTAAAATGCTGGGGATTTTTTGCTGAGCAAGCATATATAAAATATTTGCCCACAGTTCTGTTTCAACAAATAAAACAGCAACAGGCTGCACGTGCGCTAGGAACGTTTTAATCACTGCTGGACTGTCTACCGGCACATAGCTGTGACTCATTTTTCCGTGAGCAATCGCATCGGCAAAGCGGCTAGCACCACGCGCAAATCCAGTTTGCGTGGTGTTGGTCAGCCAAATTTGATAGCCCTGCTGTAATAATTGATCCAACAACGGCGCTACCGTATTGGTCTCACCCAACGAGACGGCATGGCACCAAATGACTTTACTATCAGCAGTATGTTTATTGACTGGGCGCGGTGGATAGGATTTGCCAAAACGCTGTGCCACTTCTTGTTGATAGTTATCACGCTGATGCGAGCGCCGCCAGACTTGGAGACGATACAAGGGTTTTAATAGACCAATAATCAGCCGGTAATACCAAGGCGGCGGACTGACCGCGCGCGCGCACAATTGTAGAGGCGCAGCATCCTTAGTAGTAGATGAAAAAGGTAGTGAAGAAGGAGGCATGTAAAAAACTCAGATTAATAATTGGCTAGACAGTAGTTAAATAATAAATAGATATGAATAGACATAAATAGCTATTATTTACAGCAATATATTCTAAAAAACTTATACGAAGATAATCAGCAATAAAGCAGCGATAGCAATAGCGGCTATCAACAGCTGATAGCGCTTTATACTATGCTGCTCCTTCTGTTGCACCGATATCAATGCTTGCGCTTGTTGCCATTGCGCTATGACCGTTGCCGCTTCCGGATGTCCATTTTTAGCGGCTTGCTCAAGCCATAACTTACCTGCATCCATATCTTGCGATACGCCTACGCCTTGATAATACAGCTTACTGAGCAGGCGCTGGGCACGGCTGTCATTGGCACTAGCTGCTTGCTTGACCCACTCTATTCCTGCTACCTCACTAGCATCTTTATCCGCTGTCAGCCCTTCACCCAACAGCTCATACATCGCCAGTCGCGCCATTGCTGCACTATTGCCAGCGGTTGCTGCTTCTACTAATAGTTGCAGGGCACGTTGGCGTGCGTGTTGATGCGTTTCAGAAAACATCACTTGAGCCCGAGGTTTATCTTGCTTAGCAATATGCCGTTCAAACTGATCAAGAATCTTGCACGCTTGCTGATATTCACTATTGCCAGCGGTTTGCACGACTTCTATTTCGTCAAGCTCAATAAGCAACTGAGTAAATATTTCTGGCGTGACAATAATTGGTTTTACTAAACTCTTAGACCTTAGCGGTTCAACATTTGGAAGTTCAACTGTTGGAGATAATGGAACAGCCGAAACAGTTTGAGCAACTGGCTCTATCATTGATTGCTGAGTGGCTGCCATAGGTATTTCAGGCGTTGATTGAGTCAATTTTGATACTTGTGACAATGATGATACTGTGCTCACTACTGGCTCAAGTTGAGGCTTAGAGCTTAAGTGTGATTTAAAGGCAGAATTAAAATTACTCTGAACGCTGACTGTAGAATCAGATAAAAATTCTGTTACGGCTTGATACAAGCCGCCCGCAACTTGCCCACCAAAAACGGTATGAAACTGACGATCAATATGCCCAAATATGCGCATACCAATAGGCTCTAATGCAAAAAATATAGGCGCGAGAGAATTTTTGTTGGACGTATCAAAAGAGCTGCTTTCAATAGACAACGCCATATGCTGATAAAAATTATCAGTTATCATATGCAGCTGCGGATAACGCTCGCGTAATTCAAATTTCCCGTACCAATGAGCAGTATTCTCACTCTGTCTTGCCAGCACGCGCCCAGCATAAAACGCTAAAAATACGAATAAATTGCGATAGCTATTATCCGCTAGTATTGCCTGCTCATGCCACTTATCCGTTTGAATTAAATCACGGCGCAGCTGCGACAACAGCATATCAACCCGTTGCAAGCTCAGCAACGACTCATCGAGGGTGCAGTCTTGTAATGCTGACTCATAAGCGATACCGCCTGCAATAGAGCGCTTGGCTAAAAAATCTTGCCAGTAGCCGTCAGACATATAATCAAGTGAGGTTATTAGCGTAGGCTCAGTAGAGGGAAGCGGCATAAGGCAAGCTTATCCTTATAAAAATATTGACTCAACGATAAATAAATAATGAAATAAACAATGATTAGCTGACAAAGATAGTTCTTGAGCCAATCACCTTAACCTAAAATCTATAACGCTACAATAAAGGACTGAATAAGCGCACGACATTATCAAACAAGCGCTCGTAACTACTACGCTGCTGCCATTCCTCTAAGCCTAAAAAGCGACAATTTTGTAAGTAGGTTTCTTGACAATGTGCCACTTGCGCCACCATCTCCGGTGTATAAATGACCAACGTGACTTCCATATTTAAATAAAAACTGCGCATATCAATATTAACGGTACCAAATAGACAATAGTCATCATCAATCACCACCGTTTTGGCATGTAACAATCCCCCTTTAAAGAGTGCAATTATCACACCTGCTTCTAACAGCTCTTGATAATACGCTTGAGAGGCATGCTGAACCAAAAACGAATCGACCTTTTCAGGAATAATGAGGGTCACCTCAACGCCACGTTTGGCCGCTATAATCAGTGCGCCTGATAACGCCTCATCTGGTACAAAATAAGGGGTCGTGATGCAAATGCGTGTATTAGCGCGATGAATGACCGTCACTAAGGTATTGTAAATCACATGGGCTGTCAGCTGCGGTGCGGATGGAATCAGCTGCGCCACCACCCCATGGACGACCGGCATCTGCGGAATAACAATGGACGTGGCTCCCATCGTAGGCGGATCATAATAGTCTGCCAACTCATCGAGCAGCTTGACTCGACTATGTATCTCATTAATAGCCGGCGTACGCACATAAAGTTTGCGCGTATAGCTATTCACGCGTTTTTCTAGTGCATCCAGATTATCATTATTCTCCGCACTGATATCAGTCACGACCACCTTAGCCATCGCTGTCGTAATACTAACTTCATGTTCACTGACACTGCGGATTGCCACATCAATCCATTGCCCAACCGCTTTATCTTGCTTAAAAAACTGCGGATCGACCAAATTAAAGCTGCCGATATAGCCGACATGCTCATCAATCGCCACCATTTTGCGATGATTGCGCAAGTCTGAGCGCTGAAATAACGTCTTAAACAAGCCTACTGGCAGCGACTGATGAACAAAAACACCGGACGCTTCTAACGCCTTATGCGCATCGCTATTAAAAAAGCTAAAACTGCCCACACTATCAATCAGTATATGACATTCTACACCGCGCCGCGCCGCCGCCATCAACGCATGAACAACCTCTAATACCTGTCCCATTGGATATAAAATATAAAATTCCATCAAAATGGTGCGTTGCGCTCTCTCAATATCTGCAATGAGACGCCTAAAAATAGTATCGGGGGTAGTTAATAGTTGCATCTGCTGCTCAGGAAACACACCAAAACCTGTCCAACGCGTGCCCATCTGACTCACGCCGCGATAGTGCACGGGCAGTAACTCTTGCCCTTTATCAAACACCAAGCGCTCACGCTGCGCCATCTCATTCATCAGCTGCCGTGCCTGTAGCACCCGCTTGCGATAACGCCTACCAACCATCGGCTCGCCCACCAGTATATAAGCAATCAGCCCAACAACCGGCAAAGTAAACAGCATTGCTATCCAAGCAATGGCCACACCGATATTGCGCTGAACGGAAACAATGCGCAGCGTGAGCACCACCATCAGAATAATATGCAGAATTAAGCCCAATCCTGCAAAATCCGTCCACGACCAGCTAACCATCTGTGAATCAGCCGCCAATGTGTCTACCCTCATCTCCATCCGTATCTAACTCGGTTCAAAATAACTCTCTTATTATCTGTCTATATTAAAAGTATCATACTCATACTACGGTAAAAGTGCGCCTAGTATAGTGGCTTTTAGTAGGCTTACAAGTCGCCAACGCTATAATCCCTTTGACGGTTTGATTGTTAGAATTTTTATAATAGTTAATTTATTTATAAAATAATGAAAATAATGTTTGACAGCCCATCATAAATCTATATACTACACACCCACAGCAACGGAGCTTAATGAGTTCTACGCTGTTAGATTTATCATTATGATATCTCAAATATTCATTAAAGAATGACTCCTTTATTGAATGAAGCTTTAGAAAATATCATTTAAAGTATTTTCTTTTGCGAAGCTAAAATTGCACTACAGTTTTAAAATGCTTCTCAGGGTGATTAGCTCAGTTGGTAGAGCGTCTGCCTTACACGCAGAATGTCGGCGGTTCGAGCCCGTCATCACCCACCA